>NZ_JBEOZN010000029.1:0-79719 GCF_040298085.1 Streptosporangium sp. NPDC001681
GGGCGGTCCGCCCGGGGCGGCACCGAGTGCCTGGCCCCCAGCTCGACGGCGGCGAGCGCCGCCTCGGCGCCGCGCCGCTCGCGGACGAGCTGGAGGCAGACCCGCTCGGCCCTGCTCAGCCGCCCGATCGCCGCGGGTTCGAGCGTGTCCACGTACGGGATGACGAGGTCGGCGAACTCGGCGATCCACGCCGGGTCACGCTGGGGCAGGTCGCCCAGGTAGAGGCGGAGGTCGTGGGAGAGGAAGCGGAAGTCCTTGTCCTCCTTGAGATCGAGGGAGTGGGTGGCGGCCAGCACGCGATCGCTCAGCACGGCGGCCGTGACGCGCTGGCGCACGTTCTCCAGCTCGTGCCGCCGCGACGAGATCGACCTGGTCGCGGGCGTGGCGGCGAGCAGCCAGCGGTAGACGGGCCACGGTACGACGGCGAACAGCTTGCTGCGGCAGAACAGCTCCGTCGACCAGACGATGTCCTCGTGGTGGATGTCCTCGTGGAACCGGATGCCGGTGCCGTCCAGGAAGGTCCGCCGGTACAGCTTGTTGGTGGCCAGGCAGTTGAAGAGGAGTTCGGGTTCGGCGCGGATGTCGTCCACGATCCGGCGCTCCGCGAACAGCCGGGGGTACCAGAGGGTGACGGCGCCACTCGCCTCGTCGACGCGTTCCACGGTGCCCATGACGAAGTCGGCGCCGGTCGCCTCCGCCTCCAGCAGCAGGCTCTTGCAGGCGTGCCTGGGCAGCTCGTCGTCACTGTCGAGGAACATCAGGAAGGGTGCGCGGGCGGCGTCCATGCCCGCGTTGCGGGGGGCGCCGCAGCCGCCGCTGTTGGCGGGCAGCCGCAGGTAGCGGACCCGGTCGTCCTCCTCGGCGAGCGCCTTGGCCACCGCGGGGGTGTCGTCGCCCGAGCAGTCGTCCACGACGATCACTTCGAGGTTCTTGAGCGTCTGGTCGAGTACGGAGCGCACGGCCCGGGGTAACCGGGGTGCGTCGTTGTAGGTGATGACGATCACGCTGACGTCCGGGACCGTGTAACGCTGTGTCATGATGCGCAACTCCAGGGCGGCTGGGAGGAGAGCCTTGACCCGCAACGGCCGGCAGCGGCCGGGCAAGGCGTCATGGGATTGCCGGTTTCGGTGTTCCGCCGGTGTCTGTCGGCGTCCGTCGGTGACGGGTGGTGGATGAGCGGCCGTCAGGTCAGGGAGCCGTCGGGCCGAGGAGGACGGGGGCGTCGCGGCCGGTGCCCCTCGCGGTCCGGTGGCCCGCGCGCTCCTCGTGGTACTCCGCGTCGACGTTGACCTCCCAGACGTCGTGCCTGGCGCCGTCGACGAGGTTCTCCACGGTCAGCATCGCGGTGAGCATGGAGTGGTCCTGGTTGTTGTACCGGTGCATGCCGTTGCGGCCGACCGGGTGGATCCGCGGCCACTCCACGTCGAGATACTTCCTGAGCACCTCCACGTTGTGGACGTAGCCGGCGTCGTAGACCGGGTAGGCCTTCGGCATCCGCACCACGTAGCCCCGCTGGACCTCACCGGGGGTGACCAGGCCCAGGTGCTCCAGCTCCCGGGTGCCGAACGCGACGAGGTCGTCGTCGGGCATCCGCCACAGGTCGTCGCCCTCGTTGACGAAGTACTCCAGGCCGAGGCAGGTCCGTCCGGCCCGGACCAGGTACGGCGACCAGGAACCGTAGTTCTGCACCCGGCCGAGCCGCACCTCGGGGGAGTGGATGTAGATCCAGTTGTCGGGGAAGGAGAACCGCTCGGGGACGACCAGCGCGACGGTGAGGAAGTCGCGGTACCTCAGCCCCGCGGCCGCCTCGGCGACGATGTCCGGCACGTCGGGCCCGAACGCGTGGATCAGGGTGCTGAGCGGCATCGAGGAGATGAGGTTGTCGCAGTACACCTCGCGGGTGGTGCCCTCGCCCTCGCCCGTGCGGACGGTGAGGGCCAGCCGGCCCCGGTGGCGGCGGACGCGCTCGACCCGGGTGCCGAGGCGCACCGTGGAACCCAGCTCGCGGACCCGGTCGGCGCAGGCCTCCCACATCATGCCCGGCCCCAGCTTGGGGTAGCGGAACTCCTCGATGAGGCTGGTGACCTCCTTGCTGTTCCTTCCGGGCAGCAGCGCGCCGGCGATCGCCCTGCCCAGGGAGAGGTTCCTGATCCGCTGCGCGGCCCAGTCGGCCTGGATGCTCTCCGCGGGGACGCCCCACACCTTCTCGGTGTAGGTCTTGAAGAAGATCCCGTAGAGCCGGCTGCCGAACCTGGCCGTGACCCAGCCCTCGAAGGTGGACTGGTCCGCGGGCGGCCTGATCCGGGCCCAGGCGTAGGAGCCGACACATCGTGCGGATTCCAGGACACCGAGATTGCGCAGGGCGTTGGAGGCCCTGAGCGGGTAGTCGTAGAAACGGCCCCCGTAGTGGATGCGGCTCATCCTCGGGCGGAGCAGGAAGTCCTCCTCGTCGAGGATCTCGTTCCAGAAGTCCGTCACCCGCGACACCTTCGTGAAGAAGCGGTGTCCGCCGATGTCGAAGCGCCAGCCGTCGCGTTCCTCGGTCCGGCTGATCCCGCCGACCACCCGGTCGGCTTCGAAGACCTCGCACGGGTGTCCTCGCCGGGCCAGCTCGTAGGCCGCGGTGAGCCCGGCGGGCCCCGCTCCCACGACGACTGTTGAGTCCATGCGCTTCCCCCCGCGAATGCCGTTTCCTGCGATCTCGCCCGTCTCGGTCACCCGATCGTGTCGGACGGTCAGGGGGGACTGAAGGGTCATTACGACTTACTAGGACGTGTGCATTCCCAGCCTTGACCAGGACATGGCGTAGGCGTTGCCGCACCGCGGGCCGGAGGCGGGGGGCGGCCGGGTGCGAGAGATGGTCAAGTCTCGGTCTGCTCAGTCCATCGCGGTCATATTTTGGGCGCGCCCCATCGGCCGCGAAGCCATGCTGCTGACGTGACGTCCACCTCGCGCGCATGGCCGCCGGGTCGTGCCGGCGGGCACCCGGGTCTTCCGCCGAGCCCCGCCACGCGCCCGGGACGTCCTCCACGATGAGTGGATCTTCACCTGCGTGGCGTGTCCGGTGTTCGCGCGGACGGACCGGACTGTGAGCTTTCGACTACCGGAGGACCGATCGTGGCCCCAGTGAGCATCATCGTGCCCATCTACGACGTGGAACCGTACCTTGAGGCGTGTCTGGAGTCGTTGGTCGCGCAGACCTGGAGTGACATCGAGGTCGTCATGGTGGACGACGGTTCTCCCGACTCCAGCGCGGAGATCGCCGAGGCGTTCGCCGCGCGCGACGCGCGGTTCCGGCTGATCCGGCAGGAGAACGCGGGCCTGGGCACCGCGCGCAACACCGGCATAAGACACGCCACCGGCGAGTTCCTCGCCTTTGTCGACAGCGACGACATGCTCCCGTTGACGGCGATCGAGACGATGGCGTGCAGCCTTCAGGAGAGCGGTTCCGATTTCGCCACCGGCAACGTGCTGCGTTTCAGCGGGCAGGGGGTGCGCCAGTCGGCGATGCACAAGACGATCTTCGCCAACTCCGCCCGGCGAACCCACGTGACCCGTGACGAGATCCTGCTCAAGGACCGGCTGGTCACGAACAAGCTCTGGCGCCGCTCCTTCTGGGACGAGCACGGGCTGAACTTCCCCGAGGGGGTGCTCTGGGAGGACATCGCGGTCTCCCTGCCCGCCCACTTCCTGGCCGGGGCGGTGGACGTGCTCTCCACCCCGGTCTACCTGTGGCGGGAGCGGGAGGGGGAGAGCGTCTCGATCACCCAGAACCGGGGGCACGTCAAGGGGATCGAGGACCGGTTCGCCGCCGTCAACTCCGTGCGCCGCTTCCTGACCGACACCGGCAGGGCCGAGCACCTGCCCGCGTGGGACCGGATGGTCCTCGACAGCGACCTGCCGAACTTCCTGCAGGTGCTCGACCAGGCGGGCGAGGAGTTCCAGCAGCGCTTCCTCGACCTGGCCTGTGCCTACCTCGACCAGGCGGGGCCGAAGGTCCTCTCGCGCATCCCCGCGCAGCGCCGGGCGAAGTGGGCGCTGGTACGACAGCGCCGGATGGACGACCTGGTCCAGCTGCTGGAGTGGGACAGGACGGTCAAGCCGACGGTCCGGGTCGGCGGCGGCGGCATCCGCGGGTACCACCTCAACAGTCCGGTACCCGTCGAGCGGTCCGCAATCCGGATGCGCGAGGAGCTTGACCTGCGGCAGCGGGTGGACGGCCTGGCCTGGAAGGACGACAGGCTGATCGTCGAGGGCAGGGTCTCGCTGCGCTACCTGCGTCCCCGCCGGCGGATCCAGCAGCACATCTTCGCCTGGCTGGTCCCCGAGGGGGCCGGGCGCAGGATCCGGCTCCCGGTCACGGTCAAACGTGGTCTGTCGCTGGTGGACACGGGTCCGCGCAGGCGCAAGGACTGGTGCGGGTTCCGGCTGGCCGTCGACCCGGCAGGGCTTCCCGCCGGCTCGTCCTGGCATGTCGACCTGTGCGTACTGTCCCGGGGCCTGCTGCGGAGAGGCAGGCTGGCCCAGCCGAGTCCGGCCGCGCGGCGGCTGGAGCTCACCGATGACGAGTCGGGGAGCGTGGCGTGGACGGAGTGGACGCCGGCCGAGGAGTTCAGGCTCAGGGTGGAGCGGCCCGGCGGCCGGGTCACCGGTCACCGGGTGGCCGAGGGCAGGCTGCGGGTCACCGGCCGGTGCGGCGACGACCTCGGCGCCGCACCGGTGCTGCGGCTGACCCGGCCGCAGGGCGGCCGCGACCGGCGCTACCCGATGGCCATCTCGGACGGCACCTTCGAAGCGGTGATCGACCTCGACGAGGTGCTGTCCGAGCGCTGGCCCGACCTGGACCCGGCGAGCCTGGAGATGAGCGCGCTCAACCCCGGGGCCGAATGGCACTTCGAGGTCGTCCCGGAGCAGGGCGACGCCCGGCCGCTGATCGTCGAGCGTGACGTGGAGCGCGGCCTGCACCGGCTCCGCGGCCGGGACGTGGTGCTCGACAGGTCGCGGACGGGCGGGCTGGTGCTGCGCGAGCAGCGGCCGACGTTCTACGTGGAGCGGGTGGAGTGGACCGAGCGGGGGCACCTGGCGCTGACCGGGGCCGCGATGCGCCCCATCGACGGCCAGGCGTGGCTGGTCCTCACCTCGCGCAACCGGTTCAACGAGCGGCTCTTCCCGATCGTCGGCGGCAGCGCCACGGTGACGCCCGAGGGGACCGCCACGCTCGGCGGGTGGCTACCGCTGCCGGCGGGCACGCACGGTTTCGCGATCCGTACCGACGCGGGCGACATGCGGGTGGAGTTCCGGCTGTCCGCGCCGCTGGAGCACGTCTCCGCCACCCGTACGTTCACCTTCGACACCGACCTGACCTCCGAGGCCGTCTTCACGGTGAGTGACGACCTGCGCGCCTCGGGCAGGCCGAAGCAGCAGCGACTGCTGCGCGAGGACTTCTATCCGGCCAAGCGTCAGGAGGCGCTGCGGCCCGCCGTCCTCTTCGACAGCTACGCCGGCAGGCAGTTCTCCGACAGCCCGAAGGCGATCTACGAGGAGCTGGTGCGGCGGGGCGCCGACCTGGAGTTCATGTGGGTGGTCAGGGACGGGCAGGTGGAGCTGCCCGAGGGGGTGGCGCCGATCCGGCGGTACGGGCGGGAGTTCTACGACGCGCTGGCCCGCTGCCGGTACATCGTCACCAACAGCCACCTGCCCTCCTGGTTCGAGCGCAGGCCGGACCAGACGGTGCTGCAGACCTGGCGCGGCACCCCGCTGAAGCGCGTCGGCTTCGACATCGAGAAGGTGCTGTTCGCCAGGCCCGACCATCACGAGCGGCTGGCCAGGACCGTCGCCAGGTGGAGCCATCTGATCTCGCCGAGCCCCTGGTGCACCTCGGTCCTGGACAGCGCCCTGCGGTTCGAGGGGGAGATCCTGGAGATCGGCTCTCCCCGAGCCGACCTGCTCCGCCGCGACGGAGCCGCGGAGATCCGGGAGCGGCTCGGCCTGCCCGAGGGCAGGAAGGTGATTCTGTACGCCCCGACGTGGCGCGACGACAAGTTCTACAGCAGAGGGCGCTACCGGCTCGACCTGCGTCTGGACCTGCAGCGGATGTCCGAGGAACTCGGTGACGACCATGTGCTCATGATCCGCAAGCACCCGAGCGTCACCGACAGGGTGCCCCGGATCGGCAGGGACTTCGTCCTCGATGTCTCGATATATCCGGATATCCAGGAGCTTTACCTGGTCGCGGACATGCTGATCACGGACTACTCGTCGGCGATGTTCGACTTCGCGGTGACCGGCAAGCCGATGCTGTTCTACACCTATGACCTGGAGCGCTACCGCGACGAGGTGCGCGGCTTCAACTTCGACTTCGAGGCCGAGGCCCCGGGCCCGCTGCTGCGCACGACCGAGGAGGTGGTGGAAGCCGTACGGGACGTCGACGAGGTGCGCACCAAGTACCTGAGGCTGTACGACGCCTTCACCGCCAGGTTCTGCCCGCTGGAGGACGGCGGCGCGGCGGCGCGGGCGGTGGATCGGATCTTCCGGTAGCCGCGCCCGCCTCGCGAGAACGGCGGGCCCGGAGCGAAGGCGACTGACGGTTCCGGAGAAAGGCCGGGGAACCCCTCCCCGGCCTTTCATGTCTCCAAAGCAGCCGATCACTGTGGCGCGGGTCGGTCAAGAAGTGGCATGGAGATCTTCCAGTAGTTACAGAGCGTAGATGACAGGAGGCGTGGCGTGGCCATGCTGGGACGCATGAGGGCCTATTCGTTGGACGACGTCCACGCGACCCGGAAACGAAAAGACTCCTGGTGGACCGTTTTCCTGGTTGACCCGGTGGCGTGCAGGCTCACCCTGCTCGTCGCCAACCACACGTCCATCACCCCCAACGGGCTCACTCGCTTCTCCCTGATTCTCGGGATGTGCTCGGCGATCTGCTTCGCGGCCGGACGGCTGGTGCCGGGGGCACTGCTGTTCTACCTGAGCTTCATGGTCGACTGCATGGACGGGAAGATCGCCCGGCTCAAGGGGACGGGCACCGCGTTCGGACTCTGGCTCGACTACGTGGGCGACCGGATCAGGGTGGTCTGCTGCGCCGCGGGGCTGGCGTCCGGGCAGTACGCGGTGACGGGGGACATCGCCTACATCCTGCTCGGCGCGGGGGTGGCGGTGCTCGACCTGTTCCGTTACGTGAACGCGCCGCAGATGAAGCGCGTGCGCGAGGTGGTCAAGGAGAACCGGCTCGGCCGCCTGGCGGCCGTCGAGTCCGTGGTGGCCCCGGGACACGTCAGGCCCGCGGAGGCCGTGGTGGCCGCCGGACACGCCGGGCACGTCAGGTCCGTCGAGGTCGTCATGCCCCGCGAGGCCATCACGCCCCGCGAGCCGATGCGGGTCGTCCCCTTCGAGGGCCGGCGGCCGGGGCCGCGGGGCGGCAAGCGAAAGAAGCTGCCCCGCAGGTTCGGCCGCCTGCTGGCCCGCCACCGGGTGCGGAGCCATCTGATCAGCGGCATCGAGTTCCACGCCGCGGTGTTCGTGGTCGCCCCGCTGGTCGGGAGGGTCGCCCTGGTGCCCCTCGCGGTCGCCTCCGGGACGCTGCTTCTGCTGAACGAGGTCTTCCTGATCTATCGAATGTGGCTCTTCTCCCGGGTGGTGCCCGCCGCGCCGCTGGTGGAGAAGGTGCCGCGCGTATCTGTTTGACCAAGCTTTACGGGGGTTCGTTGTCATGCAGTCCGACCGCCCGATCTTCGTGATCGGTTGTCCACGTTCAGGCACCACCATGTTGCAGCTGATGCTGCACTCGCATCCACGTATCGCGGTGCCTCCGGAGACACGGTTCGTGGTGCCCGGCTACTACCGCAGGTTCTCCTTCGGGGACCTGCGCGAGGAACGGAACCGGCGCAGGGTCGGCCGGTGGATCGTGAGCGACAAGGACACCAAGTTCAAGGAGCTCAAGCTCGACGGGGACAGGCTGATCGACGACATCGTCGCGGGGCCGCCGACGCTGGGCTCGGCGATGGGCATCACCTTCCGCTCGTACGCCGAGCAGTACGGCAAGAGCCGCTGGGGTGACAAGCGGCCCAGCTACTACCACCACGTGGACCTGTTGACCAGGCTCTTCCCCGACGCCCAGTTCGTGCACCTGATCAGGGACGGCCGCGACTGCGTGGCGTCGCTGAAGGAGATGCCCTGGTACACCAAGGACGTCTTCCACGCGGTGGTCAACTGGAGTGAGGCGATCGACTACGGCCGCCACCATGCCAAGAAGCTCCCCGCGGACAGCTACTACGAGCTGCGCTACGAGGACCTGACCGCCTATCCGGAGACCGAGCTGAGCAAGCTCTGCGAGTTCCTCGGCGAGGACTACGACCCGGCGATGTCCGAGCCGTACCACGTCGCCAGGGTGGCGATCCCGCAGCACAAGGTCTGGCACAGCAACACCCACGGCGATGTCACGACCGCCAGGGCGGGGTCGTGGAAGGCCAGGCTGGAGCCCTGGGAGATCTCGGTCTGCGAGACGGTCCTGGCCGAGCGGCTGACCGCCAACGGCTACGAGCTGAGCGGCGCGCCCAAGGCGGGCAAGGCCCACATCCAGGCGTGCGAGAAGGCCGCTTCCAAACGACGCTGGGCGCGCAGGCGCAAGGAGTTCCGCGACCGCGTCAATCGGTTCCGCGAGCCGAGCCCGGTGGCCGCGAGGCTCACCAGCCGGCAGCTCGGCGAGCTGGCGAAGGTCTGACGTGAAGCCCGACCGCCCGATCTTCATCCTGGGCTGTCCCCGTTCGGGGACGACGATGCTGCAGCTGATGCTGCACGCCCACCCACGCGTCGCCATCCCGCCGGAGACCCGGTTCATGGTCTCCACCTACCAGCGGCGGCTCCAGTTCGGCGACCTCAACGACGCGGAGCACCGGCGCGAGCTGGCCGAGTGGGTGGTCGACCGGCGCCAGACCCGCTTCCACGAGCTGAACCTGGACCGCGACGAGGTGCTCGGACAGATCGTCGACGGGCCGCCGACGCTCGGCTCCGCGCTGGGCATCGTGCTGCGCGCCTACGCGACCAGGCACGGCAAGGCGCGCTGGGGTGACAAGCGGCCCTCGTACTTCCAGTACACCGACGTGCTGCTCCGGCTCTTTCCCGACGCCCAGTTCGTGCACCTGGTCAGGGACGGCCGGGACTGCGTGGCGTCGCTGAAGGAGATGCCCTGGTACAACGGGAGCGTCTACAGCGCGGTCTCCGCCTGGGCCGAGGCGATCGACTTCGCCAGGCACGGCGCGCCGAGGCTTCCCGAGGGCAGCTACCACGAGCTGCGCTACGAGGATCTGACCGCCGAGCCGGAGGCTCACCTGCGCAGGCTGTGCGAGTTCCTCGGCGAGGACTTCCACCCGTCCATGTGCGACCCGGCCGCGGTGGCCGGCATCGCCGTACCCGTCAGAAAGACCTGGCACGCGCGCACCTACGGCGAGGTGACCACCGCGCGGACCGGTTCCTGGCGCGAGCGGCTCGACCCCGGCGAGGTCTCGCTCTGCGAGAGCGTGCTCGGCGACCGCCTGGAGACCTACGGGTACGAGCTCAGCGGGGCGCCGAGGATCGAGACCTCTCGGCTGGTCTCCTACGAGCGGACCGCGGCCAAGCGGAAGCTGGCCCGGGTCAAGCGGGTCACCTTCGACCGGCTGATGCGGCTCCGCGAGCCGAACCCGCTGGGGGCGCGGCTCACCTCCGCCCAGATCGTGCTGGCGGGAGTGCCGATGCCACGCAACGAGCCGGTGGCGGTCACCGGGTGACCTGCTCGAACAGGGCCTCCCACCGATCCAGCACGCGATCGGGCCGGAACGTCTCGACGTGAGTGCGGGCGGCGGCTCCCAACCGCCGCCGCTCCTCGGCCGAGGCCATCAGCTCGGCCAGCGCGGCGGCGAGCGCGGTCACGTCGGCCGGGGGCACCAGCACTCCGGTCTCCCCGTCCAGTACGAGTGACCTGAGCCCCCCCGACACGTCGAACGCCACCGAGGGCACCCCGTAGGACGCCGCCTCGCCGATCACCAGCGGCAGCCCCTCGTGCTCGCTGGCCAGCGCCAGCACCGACCCGCCCAGATACTCCTCGCCCATCAGGGGCGCGGGCACCGTGCCACGGAAGATCACCCGGTCGCTCACCTCGCATTCCGCGGCGTGCGAGGTGAGCCGCTGCCGCTCGGTCCCCTCACCGATCAGGTGCAGCTCCCAGCCCTCGCCCGCCTCGCGGCGGGCCTCGGCGAGGTCCGCCCGCAACTCGGGCTCGCCGGGGGCGGAACGGCCACAGGCCTGGGCGAAGGCCGAGATCAGCCGGTCGAACCGCTTCACGCCCTCCAGCCTGCCGATCCCGAGTACCCGGCGGGCGGTCAGCTCGGCGGTCCTCGACGGCCAGGCGAACAGCGGGTTCGGGATGGACCAGGTGTTGGGCAGCAGCGCGTGCTCGGCGAAGAGCCACGCGTCCCGCTCGCTGAGGAAGACCGCCTTCTCCAGGGTGCCGTAGTGGTCGCGGACCGAGTCGAGGTGCCAGGAGCCCCGGGCATGCTCGTACGACCCGTGGTACTGCCCGATCGGCAGCAGCCGCTCGGGCAGCAGGGCCCTGATCCGGGCGACCACGCTGGGCGAGGAGAGCACGGCGAACCCCGGCCCCACCTCGCGCAGCAGCCTGCCGAGCTCCCGGTGCTCACGGCGCCGGCCCAGCGGTGACAGCCTGCTCACCGGAGTGCGGTGGATCACGTGGCTGGTGTAACGCGGCCGCTCCACGTAGCGGAAGGGGCTCCTGGCGCGGTGCAGTCCGATCACGTGCACCTCGCGGCCCCGTTCGGCGAGCCCCTGAGCCACGGTGTGGGTGACCCGCTGGACGCCGCCCAGGGTGTCGGCGTCCACGCAGGCGAACACGACCGCCCCCGCGCGCCCGCCGCTCACCCTGACCACCTGGGCAGTTGGATCGGCCGCCGCACCCCCGGCAGATGCCCCAGCCCGCCAGGGGGGCGCCGCTCCCGTCCGCCGGGCGCCCGGGGAGCCTGCACGGGTACCTGGACCGAGGGGAGGTCGAAGAAGGCGTCCACCACCTTCGCCGAGGCGTGGCCCTTCTCCTCCGCGCACCACATCCTGCGGAACGCGATGTACCTGGCGGCGAAGGAGACGGTCACGCCGTCGAGGTCGCGCAGCGCCTCGATCAGCTCCTCGGTGGTGGTCAGGCAGGGGCCGGGGGCGATCGCGGGCAGGTCGTGGTAGACCCCGCGTTCCACCCTGCGGTACTCGTCCCAGTCGTCGATCAGGAACAGCATCGGCCGCCCGGTGATCGCGTAGTCGCACATCAGCGACGAGTAGTCGGTCAGCAGCGCGTCCGAGAGCAGTATCAGGTCGTTGACCTCGGGGTACGACCCGGCCTCGCGGACGAAGTGGCGCAGCTGCTCGGGCACCTCGAACCGCTCGACCGGGTGGGTGCGCAGGACCACCGTCCAGTCGCCGGCCAGGGCCTCGGCCATCGCGGACAGGTCGGCCCTGACCGACTCGCCGGACCCCTTGGCCCGGTCGCGGTAGGTGGGGGCGTACAGCAGCACCCTGGACCAGTGCGGGATCTCCAGCCGCTCCCTCGCCCGCCTGGCCGCCTCCCGGTCACCGTGCACGAGCACGTCGCAGCGGGGCGAGCCGTGGCGCAGCAGCCGCCCCCGGTAGCCGTTGGAGGGCACGAACACCCGCTCGAACTCGGCGCTGGGCGAGACCAGCGCGTCCCAGCGCTCCACCGCGGCCCGCCAGGTCGCCCTCGGCCCGTCGAAGTCGGCGCGCAGGTCGGGCGCGTCGAAGCCGACCGACTTGATGCCCTGGCCGTGCCAGGTCTGCAGGTAGCGCGTGCGCGGCGGCTTGGGATAGGCCAGCGGCATGCCGTGGCTGTCGACCCAGTAGCCCGCCCTGGCCATGGTCCAGATGTGCCGCCAGCTCATCCGCCGTACCAGCCTGGCGTCGGGAGGAAAGCCGTGCGCGGTCCCGGCCGCCGACCAGACCACCCGCAACGGCGTGCCCCGCCGCCTGAGCTCCTCGTAGATGTAGCGCGGGTTCCCGGTGTACCCGGCGCCGACGTCGGACTCGAACAGGGCCAGATCCCGGCGGGGCGGCAGTACGGAGATCAGCCCTTTGTAGACGCGAAGCTTCACCTCGGGGCCGTCCATCCTGCGCAGCAGCCTCAGGCCGACCCGCCCCACCCGGGCCAGCTGCCTGAGCGCTCCCCGGCGGCGCCAGCGCAACCGCAGGAACGCGGCGATCCCCTCCGCGCCGACGGTGACCTCGTGCCACGGGACGACGACGACGAACGGCGGGCTGGACGAATCGACCAGCAACTGGTCGGAGGTGATCCTCCCGTCGGGGTTGACGATCTCGACCACCGGCTCGTGGCGGCCGTCGCAGCCCAGACGGCCGGGGCTGAGCGCGGCGAGGTCGATCGTCGCCTCGCTCAGCAGACCGCCGTCGTCCCGCTCGCGCGGCGCCAGCCGTATCCGGTGCCTCCCGGCGCGCAGGAACGCGGTCCAGCCGGGGGTGGCGGCGAGCACCCCGAACGGGTCGTAGGTCCTGATCACCAGCCTGAGCACGGTGCTCTCGCCGGTGACGACCGCCTCGTGGCGCAACCTGGAGGCGCTGTAGGGCAGCTCGGCCATCCGGAGCGAGGTGATCTCCCGCATCTCGTCGGGGACCGTGCCCCAGTAGGTGCGTCCCTCCTCGCGCAGGGCGACCCGCGGCGGTGCCTTCGGCCCGTTCAGCGAAGCGGCGGCTACCAGGAGCTCGTCAGGCCGGTCGGCGAGGATGAAACTACAGCAGACCCTGATGAGCGGGTCGATCGTCTCGAACACCACCGGGTCGAGCTCGGACAGGTAGGGGCGGATCACCGAGACGAACTCCTCGACCCACGCGAGGTCCCGCGCGGGCAGCGGGTTGAGGTAGACCCGCAGGTCCTGGCGGAGGAACCGGCGCTGCCGCTCGTGCACCAGGCCCCCGAGGCCGTTGTCGCGCAGGATGTCGTCGCTCAGCCGGGCCGCCCTGATCCTGGAGCGGACGTTGGACATGTCGGTCAGGCTCAGCGAGATCGACAATCGCGCGTCGCTCTCCGCCGAGGCCCGGTGCCAGAGGTAGACCACCCACGGAACCACGGCGAACCGCCGCGCCGCGCAGTACAGGGCGGTGCTGAAGACGTGGTCCTCGTAGTGCATGTCCTCGGGGAACGGCAACCGCCGCAGCAACTCGGCCCGGTAGAGCTTGTTGGTGCTGAAGGAGTCGAGGAACATCTCCGGCTCCTCGGTGATCCCCTCGACGGTCCTGCGTCTGGCGAACAGGGCCGGGTAGTAGCGCGCGGTCTTCCCGCTCTTCTCGTACAGCCGGGCGATCTGCCCGGTGACGAAGTCGGCACCGGTCCGCTCGATCTCCAGCAGCATGCTCTTGCAGGCGTGCCGGGTCAGCTCGTCGTCGCTGTCCAGGAACATCACGTACGGCGCCCGCGCCGCCGCCACGCCCCTGTTCCGCGGGGTCCCGCACCCCCCGCTGTTGACCTCCCCGCGCAGGTAGCGGACCCGCGCGTCCTTCCGCTGCAGCTGCCGGGCGACTTGCTCGGTCTCGTCGGTGCTGGCGTCGTCGGCGATGATCACCTCGATGTTGCGCAGCGACTGCCGGAGCACGGACCGCACGGCCCTGGGCAGCCGCGCGGCATCGTTGTAGGTAATCACCACAACACTGCACTCCGGGACATTGATCACACCCCGAGGTATCCCCGAGAAAAAGTAACCGGTTGTCCCACTTGTCCACTGATAACACTCTTTTTGATGCTCTATGGGACAGGTAGTCCCGCTTCGACCGGGGCTGATCCGTAGGATTCGGACTGCCGAGCACTGCCCGGACCGCACCAACCGAGGTCATCGGACAGACCTCGCCCACCTCTTCGTTATGTGTTCGCGAGCACACGAGCTATGAGGTCGCGGCTCTCACCTGCGCTGCTCGCTATGGGCCTGAGCTTTTCGAACACTCGGGTGTAAGGATTCTTACATTTTAAACAGCGAACGTGCGGTGGCGGCAAAAACAGGGGTGCCGCAGTTCTCCAGCGAACTCAGCACATCCTCTGTGGACATGGAGGAATGAGGCGGTTTGCCGGTTGAACTCGCTTGCTCCCGCAGCACCTGGAGGATGACGTCTGGCGCCTGCTCCAGGTTGTGACACAGGAATGTGTCAGGGTGTTGGACCTCAACATCGAGATGGTCGCATGCCGAGCTTGGGAAATCGCGTAAGTTGAGGGTCACGACCACATCGGCATGGCCACGAACCGCAGCGGCCAGGACGTGGCGGTCCTTGACGTGGTTCCCCATCGAGTCCTCGAGAGGCTCCCATCCCTTGACCATGGCTTCGGGGAAGGCGCCTCGGACGAATGACAACGTACGGTCTACGAGCTTTTCGGAGCGCCCGTTTCTCACCAGGGCGCCTCGAACCTCCGCCAGTATCCGCTCGCTCCACAGAGGTTGGTAGATGCCGGCTTCCGCGGTTCTTAAGAGAGTGTCTCGCAGTGCGTTGGGATAGAGCACGCAGGCATCGAGCACGGCAGAGAACGGCACCGGAACAGCATAGGCTGTTCAGAACTCGCCGGCGGGCTTGTCGTACGTACCCGCATCTACGGAATCCGCGGTGAGTTCATCCAACAGCCGTCGCCGCTCTATGCGTCGCCTTTCCTTAAAAGCAAGGACATCTGTGAGCTTTACTCGCCGATGTGCTCCAGGGCGATCTGTCGCACGTTGGTGGGGAATTTCCCCATTTTCTAGGAGCTTTACCAGAGTTGGTCTGGAGATTCCCAGCAGCTCGGCTGCCTCATAGGTGGACATTGTCATGTGCTGTGGTGCGACAGTGACAGCCAGGCCCTTTGACAGGGCCTCCGCTACTTGCAGGAGAGCTTGATAGACCTGCATTGGCAGCGGAAGGGATGGTGATCCATCTGGGCCGGTGAGTAGTGCTGGACAGTCGGCTACCGATCGCCCCCGCCTGCGCAGTTCCTCGACCAGATCAACGATGGCCGCCTGAGTCTGAGGATCTTCTTCCGGGAGAAACGTCCTGGCGTCTGCCGCGGCCAACGACGTGTCGCCCATGTGAGTCCTCCGTCACCGCACGTTGCTGTACGTGAACAGTACCCCAAAACGAAACTAATGAAAACCTGCTTCGTTGATCAACGGTAGTGGTGGAACGATGGTCGATGGAGGCTACGACGCGAAAGATCTTCTCGTTCATGATGAGCACTCTCGACGGGTATTTCGAGGGGCGGAACCAGGATCTCGGCTGGCACAACGTCGACGAGCTGCGGATCATGGTGAACCCGGTCGCCCTCGGCGAGGGCACCCCGCTCTTCGGGACCGCGAAGGCCAGGATCGACCTGAAGCTGCTGAAGACACGGCCTTTCGACTCCGGCAACGTCCTGCACTTCTACCGGCCCGCCACCGCCTGACGCCGGCCAGGATCAAGGCGCAGCGAGGGCGGGTCGGGGGCTGAAGGACTACGAGGAGCCTGTGGTCGGTCACCCCGGGGACATCCTGTGCGGGGCGTCGATGGCGAGGCGGTAGCCGTCCACGCCGAGGCCGACGATGGTGCCGCTCAAGGCGGGGCGGGCCACGGCCGCGGCCATCCCCGGCGCCCGACTGGTCACCTACCCGGGCATGGGCCACGACCTGCCCAGAGCTCTCTGGCCCACGATCCTGGACGAGATTCACGCTCTGACCCTGCGAGCCGCTACCGGGCACAGCGCGGGAAGCAGGCGAGTTCGGCTTCAGTGATCGAGGTAAAAAAGGGGAGCTCCCAGCCTCACCTGTCACCTGATCAGATTGGCCGACTCGACGCCGGGCACCCCGAGCATCGCCTGGCCTGCCGCGCGGGCCTTGGCCGGGTCGTCCAAACGTGCGTAGAGCCTTTCGGGGACATCGTTGATCGTCAGGTACTGCTCGGGGTAATAGTGCTTGATCAGCCGCAGTCCGAACGCCCTGTCCTGGAGGAAGACCTCCTGCACCCCGTCCTGCTCCCGCAGTCGTGCCACGACCGCGTCACGTTGCGCGTCGGTGGCGGCGCCGTTCCGGCACGCCGCGAGGGTGCGGCTGAGCCCGCACAGGTTCACCTGGAGATCGGCTGTGCCCTTCCAGAAGTTCTCGCTGGACCGCTGCACATCCACGACGCCGGGCTTTCCGGCGAGCTGCCGCCTGACCGCCTCGAAGTCCGCCGCGCGGTGCACCTTTCCGTCGATTCGGGCAGGCCAAGTCCATGCCGGGTTCTCCCCGCCGATCGAGGTTTCGCTGGTCCGGGCCAGGATCTCCTCAGGCGTCACCACCGCGGACGACGCCACCTCGGGGATCTCGTGAACAAGCGCGGCCACCTGATCGATCGTGCCCGCCGTGCAACTCGGGTGCTCCTTCAGGCAGAGCTGGACGATGAAACCGAGCATCGGCGGCAACGCCACGTCCGGCGGCGGGGAGGGCAGTAACGACTGCTGGTAGAGATACCACCCGCCCGTACCGAGGCCCGTCAGCGCGACGGCCGCCGCCACCGTGATCGCAAGCAGCCGCCGATGCGCGGCGGCCCAGGTCCGCAGCCACGGCTCTCGTTCCCCACCGAAGGACAGTTCGTCGGTCTCTCCGTACGTCATGAAACGACTATCGCGATCACGATCAACGCTGGTCAAGCCACTGTTCTGCGGGCGTTCAGCGCTGGGAGCCTGGCGGGTTCCCGACAGCCGGGGACTTGTCAGGCCCCCGAAGAACCCCTCTGGTCTCCTGCTCAAACCTATGTGGCAAGGACTACGAGGAGCCTGTGGTCGGTCACCTCAGGGACATCCTGTGCAGGGCGTCGATGGCGAGGCGGTAGCCGTCCACGCCGAGGCCGACGATGGTGCCGCGCGCGACGGGGGAGATGTACGAGTGGTGGCGGAAGGACTCGCGGCGGTGCACGTTGGAGATGTGCACCTCGACGAGCGGTAGCTCGGTGCCCTCGATGGCATCGTGCAGGGCGATCGAGGTGTGGGTGTAGGCCCCGGGGTTGAAGACCGCGCCGATGACCTCACCGGCCTTGACCCGCGCCCCGGCCTCGTGGATCCAGTCGATCAGCTGGCCCTCGTGGTTGGACTGACGGAAGACCAGGTCCAGGCCGAGCCGAGTGGCCTCCTCGCGGCACAGTTCCTCGACGTCCGGCAGCGTCATGGTGCCGTAGACCTCGGGTCTGCGGGTGCCGAGCAGGTTCAGGTTCGGGCCGTTGAGCACGTGTACGCCGGTCACGGGGATCATTCTCGCTCATCCGCAGGGCCGGCGGTGCCGGCAGGCCGAGGGGCGATCTCCCGTTTCCACGGCATCCCTGCGGATCGGGCGCCGTGCCCGATCCGGTGCTCAGCGATTCCTGTCGTGTCGTCGAGCGACCAGCCACAGCGCGGCCATCACGGCCAGCGCGGCCACGGCCATTCCGGTGAGCGCACCCAGGATGGTGTCGAGGCTCTCGTCGATGGGGTCGAACTCTACTCCGACGACCTGAAACATCAGCACCAGGGCCCCCGCCGCCAGCGCCGTCGTCGCCAGCAGGCCGGCGATGAAAGCGTGGTACTTCGGACTGAGGAAGATGCTGCGCCCCGGGGGGCGCGGCGGCGCGGTCAGCTCCGCGGCGGGTCCCAGGCTGGCGGCCTTGGGCCGCTTGAAGTACTCGAAGCACACCCACCTGCCGCACGGCTCCCAGCCGTCGGGGGCGAGCAGGTCGAGCACGCTCTGGCGGCGGCCGGGCGAGACCAGCTCTCTGCGGTACTCCCACTGCTGGGGGTGCTCGGGGTCTCGGGCGCTGACGAACAGACCCTTCGCATCGACCCCGTCGACCTCCCAGCCCTGGGCGCCGTACTCGTTGAGCATGCTGACGTCGTGGAACAGGTCGGCGGTCCAGCGCCAGGTACGGGCGTCCGCGGCGGGCGGGGGCGAGGTGACGGCCAGCTCGCGGGCCAGCTCGGCCACCGGGCCGAACTCCTCCTCGGGGTCGCCGCTGCCGCTCTCGGCGAGGTAGCCGGCGAGGTCGTCCAGCATGGCCCTGACCCGGTCGGTGGGCATGCCCGCCTCGGCCAGAACCACGGCGAGCTCGTCGAAGTAGTCACCTGCGGTCTCGTTGACGTAGTCGTTCATCGAACTCTCCCTTCGGGTGAACTCGTGGGCTCAATGTGGCCCTTGGCCAGTACGGTGCGTACCGATTCGTTGAAGTTCAGCCAGAGCCCGCCCTGCTCGGCGAGTGTTCGCCTGCCCTGTTCGGTGAGCCGGTAGTAGCGGCGGCCAGGCCCGCGCTCGGTCACCCGGAACTCGGCGGTGACCAGCCCCGCCTCCTCCAGCCGGTTGAGCACCGGGTAGAGCGTGCCGCCCTTGATCTGACCGAGACCGGCCTCGGCGAGGTCTTTGGCGATCTCGTAGCCGTAGTTCTCGCCGGCCGTCAGGCTGGCGAGAACCAGCAGGTCGAGTACGCCCTTGAGCCAGCTCGCACGTCGGTCGCTCATCATGGTAGCGATCCTATCTAGCCTGCGTTCCCGACTAGCTCACGTCGCGGCTGCGGGGTGAACACCAGGCCGCGAAGGTCGATCAGCGCGTGCAACAGGATCGGCATGAGCAGGCTGCCGGTCCTCAGGTAGAGCAAGGTCAGGCCGAAGCCGACCAGGGTGACCGCGAGCATGCCGCGCCAGCCCTGGTAGAGGTGGCCGGCGACGAACACCGCCAGCGCGCAGCAGGCCGCGACCTCCGTGCTCAGGCCGAGCGCGCCCGTGCCGACCGCGATGAGCAGGCCTCGGTAGACGATCTCCTCGGTGATGCCGGCGGTCACCGACAGGCCCGCGGCGTACCAGCGCTCGGCCGTGGTGCGCGGCAGCAGGTGGTTGAAGGCCTGCCAGCCGGGGATGGGCTTGCCCTTGGCGGCCAGCCGCCTGAAGACGAGCACGCCGGCCGCGGCGGCGACCAGGAAGCCGACGATCGTGCCGAGGGTGTCGTCCAGTGGCTCCGTGATCACCAGGCCGATGTCCGCGGCGTCGAGGTTCGGCTCCACGGCGACGATGAGCAGCGCCACGGCGGCCAGCGTCCACAGCTCGGCGCTCCAGAGCGTGAACATCCGGCGGTAGGCCATGGGGTCCTGGTCACGAGTGCGGGCCAGCCTGTCGTAGGTGTGCTTGCCGAGCAGGGGGCTGGCGACGGCCAGGTAGCCGACGAGGACGACTGCCAGGACAAGCGTCAAGGGGGATGACAAGGGAGACCTCCAAAGGTGCTCTGCTACCTAGACCGTAGAGCAAGCTAGTTAGATATACAACCTATGTTGCAGTGAAGGGATGCAAGGGGACGGACTCGGCGAGGGCACCCCGCTCTTCGGGACCGCGGCGGGCAGGATCGACCTGAGACTGCTGTCCGGTAAGGACCGGATCACTTTCTGCCGGGGTGAGCGTCCCCGCTGTGGCGGGCTCTGGGGCGCCGCCCTCACCGCGGCGCGGTCCAGGTGGCGGTCATGTCCGCCGCGACGTCGCGCAGGACGTCAGGCTGCGCGTCCGTGCGGACCTCGCCGGTGGCGCCCAGGGAGTCGACCACGAACATCGACCGATCCCTGTCCGGGTGACACGCATCGCCGTACGACTGTTCGTGCGTGCGCGCACGCTTTACGCATATAACCATCTGACCAGGTCTTTTATCGAACAGTGAGTCTGTACGGTGGGTGATGATTGTCCGGAATCAAGGGATCACACAACGCTGGGCCTGGAGGGGGCGATCCCATGAAAATAGGTTTCGGCCTGCCGGTAAGCGACCCCGTGTGCCTGCTCAGCTGGGCCCGGCGCGCCGACGTCGGCCCCTTTTCGACCCTCGGTCTGCTCGACCGCATCGTGTACGACAACCCGGAGGCGATGGTCACTCTGGCGGCCATCGCGGGGGCCACCTCACGGATCCGCGTACAGACCGAAGTGCTGATCCCGCCCTTGCGTGCGACCGCCCTGCTCGCCAAGCAGGCCGCGACCCTGGATCGGATTTCCGGTGGTCGCTTCACCCTCGGCGTGGGGGTCGGGGCACGCGAGGACGACTACCGGGCCGTGGACGTCCAGGTCCGTGGCCGGGGGAGCCACCTGGATGAGCAGATGGCAGCTCTCCGGCGCGTCTGGGAGGGCGAGCCGTACGCCCAGGGCATCGGACCGATCGGCCCCGCCCCGGCCCGCCGGGGCGGACCCGAAGTGCTGTTCGGAGGCTTCGTTCCCGCCACCGTCGAGCGCATCGCTCGCTGGGGCGACGGATTCCTCGGTGCTCATCTCACGCCGGAACAGATGGGGCAGTTCTACCGAGCCGTCGAGGCGTCGTGGCAGGCCGCCGGGCGTGCCGGTCGTCCTCGGCTGGTGGCCCAGTCCAACGCCGCCCTCGGCCCCGAATCAGTCGTGGACGAGGCGAAACGTGCCCTCGGTGACTATTACCGCTTCATGGGGGACGGCGCGAAGGAGGTGGTCGACGAGATGCTCACCACACCGGAAGCGATCCGGCAGGCCGTCACCGCGTACGGCGAGATCGGCGCCGACGAGGTCATGCTCTACTGCTGGTCCTCCGACGTGGACCAGATCGACCGTGTCGCCGACACCGTCACCTGACGGGGTCCTTGGCGGTCCAAGCTTGGGGAAGGCAGGAAGGTTGTTTGGGGCTGGGGTGGGGGCGGGGGCGGTAGACCGGGAATATCGCGGCATGTGCACGCATGTCGGGTTCGACTGCGCCACCCCGGGGGGGACCACTCATGGCCGACGACATTCTTGCCTCAGGAGAGAACTTCGGACAGGGGATGCCGGGGGTTCCGGCGCGGGGGCGCGGACCCAACACCGGCGCGCCCTTCTCCAGGCGTGACTACCGGCACCCGGCGGCGGGCTGGGGCGCGGCGCTCAGCGTCGGGAAGGTGCTGGCCAAGACGCGGGAGCCGGTCGAGGGGACTCGGGCGATCTTCCGGATGAACCACGAGAACCACGGTTTCGACTGCCCGGGATGCGCGTGGCCGGACGACAGGAAGGGCCTGCGCCTGGACATCTGCGAGAACGGCATCAAGCACGTCACCTGGGAGATGACCTCCAAGCGCGTGGGGCGCCGGTTCTTCGACGAGCACACCGTCACCGAGCTGTCCGGCTGGAGCGACTTCGCGCTGGAGGACCAGGGCAGGCTGACCGAGCCGATGGTCTACGACCCGGACTCCGACAAGTACCGGCCGATCTCCTGGCCGGACGCGTTCGAGCTGGTCGGCTCGACGCTCAGGAAGCTGAGCAGCCCGGACCAGGCGTCGTTCTACACCTCCGGGCGGCTGAGCAACGAGGCCACGTTCCTCTACCAGCTCTGGGTCCGCGAGTTCGGCACCAACAACCTGCCGGACTGCTCGAACATGTGCCACGAGGCCAGTGGCCGGGCGCTGAAGGCCGCCCTGGGCACCGGCAAGGGCACCGTCGACCTGGACGACTGGGGCAAGGCCGATGCGATCTTCCTTCTCGCCTCCAACGCGGCCTCCAACGCGCCGCGCATGCTGACCGCGCTGGTCGAGGCGTACCAGCGCGGCGCCCAGATCGTGCACATCAACCCGCTGATCGAGGCGGCGGCCGGAAAGACGATCGTGCCGCACGACCTCCTCTCGATGGGCACCTTCCACGCCACCAGGACCGGCACGCTCAACGTGCAGCCGAGGATCGGCGGCGACCTGGCGCTGCTGCGCGGGGTCGCGAAGGCCGTGTTCGAGGCGGCGGAGACCGACCCGAAGGCCATCGACCAGGGGTTCATCGACAACCACACACACGGCTTCGAGGAGTACCGGCGGGCGTGCGCCGAGGCCGGCTGGCCGCAACTGGAGCGCCAGTCGGGCGTGGACGAGGCGAGGATCCGCGAGCTGGCCGACGTCTACCTGCGTTCCAGGCGCACCATCATCAGCTGGTGTCTGGGCATCACCCAGCAGGAACACGGCGTCGACACCGTGCGAGAGATCGCCAACCTGTTGCTGCTCCGGGGCAACGTGGGCCGGGAGGGCGCGGGTCCGTGCCCCATTCGCGGGCACAGCAACGTCCAGGGCAACCGCACTTGCGGGGTCGACTCCCATCCGAGCGAGCGGCTGCTCTCCCGGCTGGCCGAGGTGTGCGGCATCGACCCGCCGCGGGCCTGGGGCCTGGACACCGTCGGCACCATCGAGGCGATGCGCCGCGGCGACGTCAAGGTGTTCGTGAGCATGGGCGGCAACTTCGCGCTGGCCACGCCCGACACCCCGCACACCTTCCAGGCGCTGCGCAACTGCGAGCTGACCGTGCAGGTCAGCACCAAGCTCAACCGCAGCCACCTGGTGCACGGCGAGAAGGCGCTGATCCTGCCCTGCCTCGGCCGTACCGAGAAGGACTGGCAGCGCCGCAGGCTGCAGGGGGTCACGGTCGAGGACTCGATGAGCATGGTGCACCTGTCGATCGGCATGCGGAACCCGGCCTCCCGGCAACTGCTCTCCGAACCGGCGATCATCGCGGGGATGGCGCGGGCGACCCTGCCGGACAGCGCCACGCCCTGGCAGGAGTACGTCGACGACTACGACCGCATCCGCGACACCATGGCCCAGGTCCTCGACGGGTTCGAGGACTTCAACCGCCGGGTCCGGATGCCGCTGGGCTTCCGGATCCGCCAGCCGGCCCGCGAGCGGGTCTTCCTCACCGAGTCCGGGCGAGCGGAGTTCTCCACCGCCCCGGTTCCGAACGTCATACCGGAGGCGGGCCGCCTGACGCTGGGCACGGTGCGCTCCCACGACCAGTGGAACACCACCGTCTACTCCGACGACGACCGCTACCGGGGCGTCGAGAACCTGCGCACCCTGGTGCTGATGAACCGCGACGACATGCGGGACCGGGGCCTGGCCGAGGCCGACCTCGTCGACATCACCAGCATCGCCAGGGACGGCAGCAGGCGGAGCGTCTACGGCTACCGGGCCTTCGGCTACGACATTCCGCGCGGCAGCGCGATCGGTTACATGCCCGAGCTGAACGTGCTCTGCGCGCTCACTGACTTCAGCCCGCAGAGCGGGCAGCCACTGGCCAAACACCTCACCGTCGAGATCACCCCGATGGCGGGACGCGCGGCCCGCGGCGCGGAGCAGGCCGGGGTGACCGGGGTGGCCGGGCGAGGTGGAGGCGCCGTGCGTGGCTGAGTGGACGCCGTCAGGTGACGGCGGGCACCGAGTGGAGCGGACGGGACGGCCGGACGGGGCGGCCCCCTTTCAAAGCTGAACCGCCACCTGCGGCGGGTGCGGCGAGCCTAACGGCACGCCTGAGCTTGCCGTTCAAAAAGGAGCGGAGCGCTAATCGGCCTGGCGGACGCTCGCTCTGGGGGAGAACAGCAGGATCGCCCCCGCGACATAGAGGAGCCAGGCCGTGTTGACCAGGGAGGAGGTCATATACGAGTACAAGTACACATACAGTGTGAGGTATCCACATTTGTGGTTTCCCGCCATAGATAATACCAGAATGCCGTGGGCGATATGAGGCCCACCGCTATGACGGTCCGCGCCCTCGCGACCCCGCCATACCAGGGCAGCCAGGGTCAGCGTGATCAGGCCGGCCATGGCATAAAGCCACGGGAAGGTCTGAGTACTGCTCAGTGCCAGCGTCTCCCAATGGGAGCTATTGCCGCTTTTCTTCTCCCTTTCCAGGTCTATCGCAAGGACGGGCAGGAGGGCAAGGCTGACCGTCGCGACCACCGGTTCGCACAGGGAGGTTGTCCACAGGCACATGACAGCGCGTCTCGGAATCTGCATCCGTTCCCCTTCACCACTGTTTCTTCTCGCGATCCGTGCGTGGAGGAACCCGCTTGTGAGGCGCTTATGGATCACTGGGGCGGCCGGAAACAACGTCTCGCGATGCTCGGCCAGGAACGCGAACGCGCTGCCCGCGGGGGTCGGCTCTCGGCAGGTGGCCCACACATCCGGACCGACCGGCTCTCCAGCCCATCCACCTTGCATAACACCCGCTCTGACCCCGCCATCGTTCGAGGCGAAGCCAGATTCCAATGTCTTCAGTGGCCTCCTAGCCTTCTACAAGCCCCCTCCAAGAGGGCCGTGGAAATCTCGTCCTGATTGATCGGGCAAAAATAGGGAGAAACCATGATAACGCGTTCCACGTCCGGTTCTTTTCTCGCAGCAGTGGGCCTTCTCGGGTCGCTGATCTTCACCAGCGCGACTCCCGCGAACGCCGCGGTCGATGCCCGCATCAGCCTTTCCCTGTTTGTCCAGGATGTGGATGAGGAAGGGACCTGGAGCAACGGCGACGAGGTCTTTATCAACGTTATGCACAATGGGGGCACTCAGCGTTACGCTCCGATTTCGGGCACGATCGACGTCAACGAATCCGACGAGGGCAAGCAGGTCAACATCCCGTCGTCGAACCTTCTTAAATTCCCGGTGGGTCAGAAGGTGACGATCCAGGTATGGGAGGAGGACACCGCCGGGAATGACCTCCTCGCCGAGGCCAGAGACGTCGTCGTCGGGTGCAACAGCCCGTTCATGGGACTGACCAAAACCGAGGACGTGAAGTACTATAACTACTGGTTCAAGGGTAGCTTCTACTGCTAGTGTCCTGTACCGGAAATTCGCCCGAATATTCGGTATTATCTGGGATGCTGTTGACCAGCTGCTTTGAGCTGGGATAGGTCCTCTACTGTGCCAACGAATTTCCGACGCGGGACATTGGTGCCGCATTTCTGAATGCGGGGCGGAGGTCCCCGTCGGCCTGGGGCGATGATGGTCCCAGGGGGTTTTCATGCCGAGGTTACGGTATGCGCGTCCGCCACTGGACGCAGACGAGGAACGCAAGATCCGCAGGTCGGCCGGAGCGTGGCACCCCCCGGCTGATCGGATCAGACGGGCGCAGAAGATCGCATTGAGCCGGCAGGGCCTGCGGACCAGCGCGATCACCGCCAGGCCGGGCTGTCACATGGGGCAAGAGTCCTCACGATGCCGCCTTACGATCGGGCCGTGCAGCCCAGACCGGGCGGATCTTGGCGACTTGGCTGTCCGGTCTGGTGTCGATGATCCTCCCGGTGTGGAGTGAGCATCCGCGACACCATGGCCCAGGTCCTCGACGGGTTCGAGGACTTCAACCGCCGGGTCCGGATGCCGCTGGGCTTCCGGATCCGCCAGCCGGCCCGCGAGCGGGTCTTCCTCACCGAGTCCGGGCGCGCCGAGTTCTCCGCCGCCCCGGTTCCGACCAAGCCAGATAGCTGAATATCCATGTAGGAAGAGGACGTCGCTAGCCTTGGGCGTATGCCGCGCCTGGTGTTCTCCGACTCGGATCTGGGCCGTGTCCGATTCGCCATCCTGCCCTTTCAGGAAACGCTGAAGGCGGCGCGTGGTCTCGGACTGCCGAAACCGCCGCCCGGCCTGGCCGCGTGGCGTCATGCCAGTCGTGCGGCGTTGCCTGCGGTGGCTCGGCCGGTGGTGACACTGTGCTCGGCGCACACCCGGCATCTGCCGGACTTTCTGACGCCGCAGCCTTCTGCTGACTCGATGTCGTTCGAGGACGAACTCCACGCGGCGCTTGACGACCCATCAGTACCGGTGCAACAGGACACTGCCGCGTTCGCCGGCATGCTGGAGACCATTCCGGTGGTCGTCGACACGCTACTGCACCATCCCGACCGCGGTCGGCGAACGTTAAGGCACGCTTTCACGGCGTTCCACCAAGCGGTGCTGGCCACCGATTGGCCACGGCTGCACGTCCAGTTGGCGGCGGATGTGGCCTATCGTGCACGGCTCGCGGCACGGCACGGTGTGGACGCCATGCTCGCCACTTTGTGCCCTCCGCATGTGCGTTGGAAGTATCCGTATCTGGGATTCGACGGGCCGGGCGCGCCCGATTTCGCTCTCGGCGGCCGCGGGCTGGTTTTGGTACCGAGCATGTTCCTGACCGATGGTGTGCACCGGCAGCTCAACGACCGGCAGCAGCCGATGCTCTTCTATCCGGCGCGCACGGCCGGGGCGTTCTGGCGTGACAACGGTGGGCGCAACTGGCCGGATGGGCGTTTGGCCGGGGCGATCGGTGAGCGCCGGGCGGCGGTGTTGCGGGCTCTTGCCGATCGCTCCGGCTGCGGCACCACGGACCTTGCCGCGGTGTTGGGCGTCACGCCGGCAACCGCCTCGACACATGTGGCGAATCTGCGACGTGCCGGGCTGGTCGTCACCACCCGGGTGGCACGAACGGCTCGGCACGAGCTGACTCCGCTGGGCCGGCACCTGCTGGACACGCACATCGGGTAATCGGTCACTCGACGGCGATCGCCTCAATTTCCAGCAGCCATTCTTCGGAATAGATGTCGGTGATGATGATGGTAAGAGCAGGACGGTGGTCTCCGAGAATCTCTTGGCGGATGCGGCCGTTGGCTTCCCGGTACATGCGGTCGGAGAGGTACGTCGTGACCTTGGCGAGGTTTCGTACGCCCATGCCGGCCTCGGCCAGTACGGCGAGGACGTTGTGCCACGTCAAACGGCACTGGGAGTCGAAGTCTTCGGGAACCGCGCCCTGCCTGGCCCAGGGGACCTGGCCGCTGACGAACACGGTGCGGCGGGCATCGGCCACCAAGGTGCCATGCGTGTAGTTGCCCGTCGCGTCCGGGAGCGTCGCGGGATTGATGGGCTGTGTCAGGGAGATTTCCATGGCGGCGACGATAGGTACGCGGCCACCCGGGTCGCAAATACTTCGAGGATTCATCAAATCGTTCGGGGGGGGGGGGGCTCCCAGGTGACTTGTAAGCATCCACGCCCAAAAGACGATCACACCTCGCGACCATTCCGCACCGGAATGCGCGGGGCGTGAATTCTTGCCTCCCGGTGCCGGTGATTCTCCCGGTGTGGGGTGAGCATCCGCGCCGGCGGATGACTTTTAGGGCTGTCCGGTTTTCACAGCCCCAGGCGGAGGGTGTGGGTCAAATCCAGCCAGGAAAGTATAAATTCATGAGAAGTGTCGCGGCGAAAAAATGAAGTCGCTGCTTAGCGACGCTCCACTGGTAGTCGAGCAGGATCTGAATGACGAAATAAAAAATTCGCACACATTTAAGATCGTAACGGGATCCAGCGGGACTAAATTCGTTGGCCTGGGTGATAGAAGGTATTGGGGCGGGGGAACGGCTCTTGGGGCGGCCGACCGGAGTGCGGCCGTTTTCGTTGTCGCCGAAGGGCTACAAGAATGCTTGATGGAGGTCCTTTGGGTGCTCTGGCCCGAGTGCCCTGAACATCCTTTTGGACTTCACCTGCGGGCCGATGCCGAAGGTCGTGCAGTGTGGTTATGCAAGAGCGAAGGCTCGCACATCGTTGCTCCGGTAGGCCAGTTGAAAACTGTAAAACAAGGAGGTGAATCCAATGGTGATAATTAAGCAAAGCTCTTCGCTGAGGTGATCTCGGCGACTTTCATTTCAGGTAGCCGTGTTCGAAATGGGTGAGAACGAGCGCGGCTTTGACGATGTCGCCGATTCTGCTGGGGCCGGCGGTCATGCACTGGAGGGTGCGCCAGCGTTGTGTGAGCAGCTACGGATGTTGCCCACTGCTGTGGGTGAGGCAGGACTGTCGGTGGCGGGTGCGAAGATGAGCGCATGGTTACGGCAGTGGGTGGTCAGGGGCCGGGCGTTCAGAGTTGGCTGGACGGTTTTGATACGCGTGTCCGTGGCCAGGTGGAGGAGCTCTCCGAGCTGGTTCAGGGGGCCGACCCCGGGCTGGAACAGTCGATCAAATGGGGGCGGCTGACCTTCACCGTCGCAGGAAACTGGCATCACTGGCTGTGCGGCATCGCGGTGACAAAGAAGGGTGTGAAGCTGGTCTTCCACAAGGGGGCGTTGCTGGAGGACCCGCAGCAGATCCTGCTCGGTTCCGGACGCTATCTCCGGGAGGTGCCGTCCGAGGCTGCGATGCGGCATGCCGGGGCGGTCGTCGGCATCGTGCGCAGTTCGATCGCGCATCAGACCGACATGCTGGACTGACCGTATGGACGTGTCGGGGGGAAGACGTCCACGTGTCATCGCGCACAACTCCAGTTCGGTGGACGGGCGGATCACGCTATCGCCGGGTGTGCTACTGATGATCGACGAGCGCTGGCCGGTCTTCACCGGTTCGGGATACGCCGACGTCAAGCGACGCCATCATCCGCAGGCCATCCTCGAAGGCAGCGGATCGTTCGTCAGCGATGACCATGTCGTTGAGGAGCTGCCGCCACCGACGGAGCCGACGGATGCACTGCAGCGGCACTACCTGCCGGACCACATCACGGCCCTGACCACGGGCGGTTGGCTAGTCGTGCCGGACAGCCGCGGTCGGGTCCGCTGGACCTACAAGCAGTTTCCAGGGCCGAGCTGGGCGGGGTGGCACCTCCTTGTGCTGGTGGCGGCGGCCACGCCTACGGCTTACCTGTCGTTCCTGCGGCGCGAGGGCATCCCCTATCTGTTGGTCGGCGATCAACGCGTCGATCTGTCGGTAGCGCTGGAGGAGCTTCGGGACCGGCTCGGGGTCCGGACCGTGGTCTCCAACGGTGGGGGGCGTTTGAACGGTGCGCTGCTGCGTGCTGGGCTGCTGGACGAGATCGAGATCGAAGTGGTTCCGATCGCCGTCGGCGGAACGACGACTCCAGCCCTGTTCACCGCCGCTGATCTGACACCGGATACTTCTGCGACGTCGTTACGCCTGCTGGCGGTCGAGCGACGGTCTCGCGACCGGGTGCTCTTGCGTTACGAGGTGATCAATGGCGACTCTGATCTGTGAGTTCAGCCCTCCCACTCACGCCCGGGTCGCTTCTACCGCATTGCGGTGGCATTCCACATAGCGGCTGCCGACGTCCGGGCCGACGTCGAATCGAGCGACCGCGACCGTGCGGGCCAGACCGGGCGGATCTTGGCTACTTCGCTGTCCGGTCCTGGTGATTCTCCCGATGCGGGGTGAGCATCCGTGCCGGCGGATGATTTTCAGAGCTGTCCGGTTTTCACGGCCCCCAGAAAGGCCGCGAACACGGCGCGGTCGAACACAAGAGCTGGGCCGTTGGGATTCTTGCTGTCACGCACGGCGACGTCCTTGCCTAGGAAGGCGACCTGTACGCACTGGCCGCTTGAGCCGCTAAGGCTGCTGGTGTGCCACTCGGCATGGGAAAGATCGGGCTCCTTGCCCACCCTGTGTTTCCTCTCGTCACGTGTCCGCGAGTATGCGAGTGATGAGATCACGGCTCTCGTCCGGGCTGCTCGCCATGGTCCGGAGCTTCTCGAACACTCGGTTGTACCGCGTCACGTCACTCTCGCTCTCCAGGAACAAGTCTCTTACGCTCGCCTCAATGTAGACAACATCATGCACATCCTCGGCGAACTGGAGGATGACGAACGAGCCCTGCATTCCTGGGTGCACACCGGCCGCGAAAGGGATCACCTGCAACGTCACATGAGCCTGCTCGCTCTCGTCAAGCAGGCGCCGCAACTGCTCGCGCATTATCTCGGGACTGCCGACACGGCGGCGCAGCGCCGCCTCATCGATGATCGCCTCGATGGTCAGTGGCGAATCTCGTTCGGCCTGGCGAGCCATGCGGGCCGCCACCCGAGTTTCGATCTCCTCTGTCGGCAGTTCGAGTGCGCCTCCGGGAATCGCCGCGCGAGCATACGCCGCGGTCTGCAGCAGTCCGGGAACAATCGATGACGGTGTCGTCTTCGCATGAGCAGTACCTTCACCTGGTGCGGTTGGCGTGGGGTCTCCGCCAGCTGGAGGTGGGGGTCAGGATCGAACTTCCGGCCTTCCAGGAGCCGTACGTGGCGGTGCGGCGCGAGTCGGGGCCGCTTCGGGTGCTCGCCCTGCTCCGGGGCAGGAAATGGATCTTCGCCTGGGGTCGGGGCCGTCATCAGTGGATCGCGGCCTTCGACGAGGACGCGGTGCGGCGCATCCACGAGATGGTGGCGCGGTGACGGCCGGGCTGCTGGGGACGATCACGCTGCCGGGGACGGAGTGCTCGGTGCCGGTGGCGCGTCACTGCGTCGGCGCGGTGCTGGCGGCGGCGGGGTGTGTGCCGGTGGACGATGTGCTGCTGGTGGTGACCGAGCTGGTCGGGAATGCGGTCAGGCACACCGCCTCGGGCAGCTGTGACGGCACCCTGACCCTGCACGTCCTGGACGCCGGGCGGCGGCTGATCCGCATCGAGGTGGTCGACTCCGGTGCGGCGACGTTCCCCGAGCCGCGCGAGCCGGATCCGGAGAGCTTCGGCGGGCGCGGCCTCTGGCTGGTCGACCGGTGTTCGGTCAGATGGGGAGTGTGCGAGCTCGACGGCGGCCGCCGCGCGGTATGGGCGCTGATGCCCGCGCCGGAAGGCCGGTAGCGCGCTCCGAAAAAGAACGGCGGGCGGGTGAGAAAAGCAGGGAAGGGTGGGGTGGCCGCCGGGCAAGAAGGGGTGTCCTGTCCTTCCGGCAAGGGAGTCCCTTGCATGATCGCTGTTTCTGAGGTGGCCTCGGTGGTCGACCGGGAGCGGTTCGCCGCCGTCTTCGACGCCCACTACGAGGAGATCCGCCGCTACATCGGGCGGCGGCTCGACCTCGATGTCGCCGAGGACCTGGCCGCCGAGACCTTCCTGATCGCCTTCCACCGGCGTGGCCGGTTCGACGCGGCCAGGGGCGGGGTCCGGCCCTGGCTGTACGGCATCGCCACCAACCTGATCGGCCGCCATCGCCGGGCGGAGATCCGCCGCTATCGGGCGCTGGCCAGGACCGGGCCGCCTCCCGACGACGACGGCCATGATCAGCGAGTCGCCGAGCGGGTCACGGCGGGGGTGACGGTCGGCCGGTTGTCAGGGGCGCTGGCCCGGCTGTCCAAGGGTGAGCGGGACGTGGTGCTGCTCATCGCGTACGGCGGGCTGACCTACGAGGAGGTCGCCGAGGCGCTCGGGGTCGCCTACGGCACGGTGGCCTCCCGGCTCAGCCGGGCCAGGACCAGGCTGCGCGACACGCTGGGAGTGGAGGTCTGATGAAGGAGTTCAAGCTCATCGACGAGGTGATGCCGGATGCGCCGCTCGCCGATCCCGCGAGGACGGCGGAGATCAGAGCCAGGGTGCTGAACGGCGGCCGGCGGCCCCGGCGGAGGTCCACGGCACGCTTCGGAGTGCGGCTCGGGTGGGTGATCACGGCGGTGGCCACGGCGGCGGTCGTCGTGACGGTGACGGTGTTGCCACGGCTGGGGGCGACCACCGTCTCTCCGGCCGTGGGTCCGAGGGCGGATCTGGAGATCGCGGCGGACCTGATGGCAGGGCGGACCGAACCCGAGAGTGGCCGTTACTGGCGGACGGTGACGGAGGTCACCCGTCGCCTGAAGATCGACAAGAGCTACTTCGTGGATGAACGTGACCGCCGGACCAGGTGGCTGAGCGGCACTGACCTGCCCAAGGTCGCAGAGCGTCGGCTCATCGGCATAAAACCGGTGACAGCGGCTGATCTGGCCAAATGGAAGCGCGCGGGTTCGCGGGAGCTCTGCGAGGGCGGTACGGACTGTGCGGGCGGCTTCCTGCGGCCGGGTCAGACGGAGTATGTGCCGTCTTCGGGGCAGAAGGCGAAATACCTCCGCGGCGGCCTGCTCGGGGCCGACCTGAACATGCTGGAGTTCATGAGGCTGCCGGACGATCCGGTGGCGCTCAGGTCGGAGCTGCTCGGCTCATGGTCCGCCTTCCCGGCCATAACGATAGGGGCGGGAGAGAAGCCGGTCACGGGAGAGGAACCGGTCATGACCAGGGATGAATGGCTCTGGGCGGTGGGCACCGGCATCCTGGACGAGGCGCCGATCTCCCCGGCTGTGCGGGCCGCGCTCTATCGCATGCTGGCGGATGTTCCCGGTGCCCGCGTCCTCGGTGACGGGCGGACGGTGACGGTGGCCAGGGCGTTCCAGAACGGTTTCGTCGACAGTCACGTGGTGATCGACCGGGCCACGGGAGAACTGTCGGCCATCCGGAGCGTGCTGCTGAAGCCGGATCCGCAGCAGAAGGGCTCGCTGACCGACTTCAGGGGGCTGCCGCAGAAGTCGGTCGTATTCGAGGTCGTGTTCCTGGCGATGGGCTGGACCGACGAGGCCCCCGTGCTCCCCGAAGGCTGCGAGCGGCGGAGGTGTGTCCGTTAGCGTTCTCACCGGAGGTCGTTCGACGGGAGGGTGAGGGCGACGTGCGCTTCCCGTCGAACGATCAAACCGGATACTCAGCGGCGGCGCAGGGCGCGGCTGACCAGCCAGGCGATCAGGGTGACGGCCGCCAGGGCGGCGACCAGTGGGGCGATGCGTTTGAGCAGCGGCAGGCCCGCCACCTCCAGGAGGTTCATGGCCTCCTCGTCGGGGCTGAGCGAGGTGCGTGAGGTGCCCGCCGGGTGGCTCTGGCGGGACCCGGACTTCTCGTCGACGACGAGGCCGGGCGGTGTCGGCACCGCGCTGAGATGCCGCCCGGACGCGCCCGCTCCTGCCCCGCTCAGCTCCTCCCAGCCTGCCGGGGTCGCGGGACCGGGGCCCGAGGCCGCCGAGACCACCGGAACCTCGTCGTCCGGGCCGGGCTGGGAGGGAGCACTCCAGCCGCCCACGCCCGGCGTCTCGGAAGGTGTCTCGGCGGCGGTTTCCACGCCGGGGCTCTCGCCCAGCAGCAGGGAGAGGTTGGCCGCGAACCTGTCGATCAGCTTCTCGCCGACCTCGGACATCACCCCCCGGCCGAACTGGGCCGGGCGGCCGGTCACGTTGAAGGAGGTGTCGACGGTGACCCTGGTGTGCCGCCCCTCGGGGTGCAGGCGCGCGACGACCGTGGCACCGGCGGTGCCCGAGCCCCTGGCTTCCTTGCCGGCGGCCTTGATGGTCATGGAGTGGGTATCCTCGTCCACCTTCTCGAAGGAGGCCCGGCCCCGGTAGGTCACCGTGATCGGCCCGACCTTGACCTTCATCCTGCCGGTGAAGGAGTCCTCTTCGACCTGTTCCACGGTGGCACCGGGCAGGCAGGGGCCGATCCGCTCGACGTCGAGTAGCACCGGCCACGCCTGCTCGACCGGCACGGGAACCGTGAACTCGTGCTCGAACCGCATCGCCATCGATCCGCTCCTTGTCGGTCGGTCGCTGTTGCGACATTACGACTACACGGGGGCGTATTACCAGTATGCCGCCACGGGGCCGGTTGACCGCCACACGTCGGTACGTGTCGGTCGGCGTCCGTTCCCCCTGCCCCTCCGGACGGGGATGATGCCTCCGCCCTCCCGCGAGGCGCTCTCGGGCTCCCGGGTGAGGGGGGCTCATCTGCCGCCCTCCCCGCCGTTCGTGGCGAGGACACTCGCAGGCCCGCCGGGGGGTGAGAACCCGCCGGGTTCTCACCCCGTCACGGCGGGACTCAGCCGCTCGCGGCCCTGACCGCTCTGCGGGTCAGCACCCGGGCCAGATGGCGGCGGTAGTCGGGTCTGGCGTGCAGGTCCGCGGGGGGCGAGGTGCCGTCGTCGGCCTCGGCGCACGCCTCCCCGACGGGGTCGGCGCCGGTGGAGCCCACGGGCGCGAGGTCCACCCCGCGCAGCGCCGTCTCCACCGCACTCGCCCGCACCGGGGTGGGGCCCATGTTGGTCAGCGCGATCCTGGCCTCCTCGACGGCCCCGCCACTCCGCCGTACGGCCGCCGCGACGCCGACGATCGCCCACGCCTGCGCCGTCCGGTGGAACTTCTCGTAGTGGAAACCCCACCCGGGGCCGAGTACCGGCACCCGGGCGCCGATCAGCACCTCATCGGGTTCGAGCGCGGGCTCCAGGTAGTCGACGAAGAAGTCCGCGGCGGGGATCTCCCGCTCGCCGTCGACGGAGCGGGCGACGAAGACGCAGTCGAGCGCCAGGGCCACGGCCGGCAGGTCTCCCGCCGGATCGGCGTGGGCCATGGAACCGCCGAACGTGCCACGGTGCCGTACCGCGGGGTCGGCCACCGTGGCCGTGGCCAGCGCGAGCAGCGGGACGCGCTCCCTGATCACCCCGGAGCGCAGCACCTCGTCGTGGGTGGTGAGCGCGCCGATGAACACGTGGTCGCCACGGTCGGAGATGCCGCGCAGGCCGGGCAGGCGCCCGAGGTCCACCAGCGCCGACGGGTAGGCCAGCCGCAGCCGCAGCAGCGGTAGCAGCGACTGGCCGCCGGCCAGCACCTTGACGTCGTCGCCGGAGGCCGCGGCCTCACCGAGCACCTGGCACGCCTCCTCCACCGAGGAGGGCCTGACGTAGTCGAACGACGCGGGGATCATCGGTCTCCTCCCTCGGCGGCCGCCTCGGTGACGATCCGCCAGATCCGCTCCGGGGTGCAGGGCATCCGCACGTCGTTCACCCCGTACGGGCGCAGCGCGTCGACGATCGCGTTGACCACGGCGGGGGTGGAGGCGATGGTCCCGGCCTCGCCGACGCCCTTGACGCCCAGCGGGTTGGTCGTCGCCGGGGTCTCGGTGCGGTCGGTGACGAAATCGGGCAGGTCGGCCGCCGAAGGGATGAGGTAGTCGGCCATCGTGGTGGTGAGCAGGTTGCCCTCGGTGTCGTAGACCGCCTCCTCGAACAGTGCCTGGGCGATGCCCTGGGCGATGCCGCCGTGCACCTGGCCCTCGACGATCAGCGGGTTCACCACCGAGCCCACGTCGTCGACCGCCACGTAGGTCCGGATCTTCGAGGCACCGGTCTCGGTGTCCACCTCGATCGCGCACAGGTGGGTGCCGTGCGGGAAGGAGAAGTTGTCCGGGTCGAAGGTCGCGTCGGCGTCCAGCGCGGGTTCGAAGCCGTCGGGCAGGTCGTGCGCGGCGAAGGTGGCCAGCGCCAGTTCCTGGATGGTCCTGCCCGCCTCGGTGCCCCGGACCTTGAACGTGCCGTCGGCGAACTCGATGTCGTCGGGGGAGGCCTCAAGCAGGTGCGCGGTGAGCTGTTTGGCACGGTCCTTCACCTTCTCGCAGGCGGCCAGCACGGCGACGCCGCCCACCACCAGGGAGCGGGAGCCGTAGGTGTCCATGCCCCTGTGCGAGACGGACGTGTCTCCGTGCAGCACGGAGACGTCCTCGAACGGCACGCCCAGCGCGTCGGCGACGATCTGGCTCCAGGCCGTCTCGTGTCCCTGGCCGTGCGGCGAGGAGCCGGTGACGACCTCGACCTTGCCGGTGGGCAGCATCCTGACCGAGGCGTGCTCCCAGCCGCCCGCGCCGTAGCTGAGGCTGCCGAGCACCCGCGAGGGCGCCAGCCCGCACATCTCGGTGAACGTCGAGACGCCGATGCCGAGCTGGACCGGGTCGCGCCGGTCGCGCCGGTCCGCCTGCTCGGCCCTGAGCTTGTCGTAGCCGAGCAGGGCCAGGGCCCGCTCGGTCGCCGCCTCGTAGTTGCCCGAGTCGTAGGTCAGCCCGCAGATCGTGGTGTACGGGAACTCCGCGTGGGTGATCCAGTTGCGGCGCCGCAGCTCGACGGGGTCCATGCCCAGCTCGTGGGCGAGCTCGTCCATGGCGCGTTCGATCGCGAACGTCGCCTCGGGGCGGCCCGCGCCCCGGTAGGCGTCGGTCGGCATCTTGGTGGTGAAGACGCCGGTGCACTTGAAGTCGTAGGCGTCCATCTTGTAGATGCCGTTGTACATGAACGCGCCGAGCAGTGGCACGCCCGGCGTGACCAGCATCAGGTAGGCGCCCATGTCGGCGAGCAGGTCCACCTTGACGCCCCGCACCCGCCCGTCCCGGTCGGCGGCGACGGAGATCCGCTGGAGCTGGTCGCGGCCGTGGTGCACCGTCAGGTTGCCCTCGGAGCGGGACTCGGTCCACTTCACCGGCCTGCCCAGCCTGCGGGTCAGCAGCAGCGCGAGCACCTCCTCGGCGGTGACCTGGAGCTTGGAACCGAAGCCGCCGCCCACGTCGGGGGCGACCACCCGCAGCTTGTGCTCGGGGATGCCAGTCGTCAGCGCGAGCATGACGCGCAGGATGTGCGGGATCTGGGTGGACGAGTAGAGCGTGAAGGTGTCGCCGTCGGTGGTGGCCACGACCGCGCGAGGCTCAATGGCGGTCGGGATGAGCCGCTGCTGCACGTAGGTGCGCTCGATCACCACGGGGGCGTCGCGGAACGCCTCCTCGATGTCGCCCCCGGCGAACTTCCAGGTGAACGCCTGGTTCCCGGCCTCGTGGACCTTGGGGCTCCCCTCGGCGAGCGCCTCGGTCATGTCGAGCACCGCTTCCAGCGGCTCGTAGTCGATCTCGATCGCCTCCAGGGCGTCGGCCGCCCGGTAGCGGTCGGTGGCGACCACGCAGGCCACCGCCTCGCCGACGTAGCGGACCTCGTCCACCGCCATGGGCGGGTGGTCGGGGATGACGATGTCCTCGCTGACCGGCCAGGCGCAGGGCAGGCTGCCCTGCTCGCCGGCGAAGTCGCGCCCGCTGTAGACGGCGACCACGCCCGGCTGGCCGCTCGCGGCCGAGGTGTCGACGCGGGTGATCCTGGCGTGGGCCATCGGGCTGCGCAGGAAGGCCACGTACATCATGCCGGGGAGCTGGATGTTGTCGGTCCAGGTGGTCCTGCCGGTGACCAGCCGGGCGTCCTCCTTGCGCCTGCGCGCCCTGCCGACCTCGTGGGCGGCGGACGGGTCGTTCAGCCGGTCGCTCTCGATGAGCTGCTCGGTCATGGCGCCGCCACCTCCTGCCCGGACGTGCTCCGCCGGGACATCTCCGCCGCGCCGCGCCGCACCGCCCTGACGATGTTGCAGTACCCCGTGCAGCGGCACAGGTTGCCCTCCAACCCCTCGCGGACCGTCTCCTCCGACGGGTCGGGGTCGTCCCTGAGCAGGTCGATCGCCGCCATGATCATGCCGGGGGTGCAGTACCCGCACTGCAGGGCGTGCTCTTCGTGAAAGGCCTGCTGCATGGGATGCCACTCGCCTCCCTGGGCCAGGCCCTCGACCGTGACGACGTCGCTCCCGTCGGCCTGCACGGCGAGCACGGAACAACTCTTCGCGCTCCTGCCGTCGAGCATCACGGTGCAGGCGCCGCAGTTGCCGGTGTCGCAGCCGATGGGCGTGCCGGTCTTGCCCAGCCGATCTCGTAGCAGATGGACGAGGAGAAGACGCGGCTCGACCTCCTCCTCGTATGCGATTCCATCGACGTTGACGGTGATTCGGGGCATACGTCCTCCAAAAGCAACCACAGGGGTATAGGAGAAGTGAGAACCGATAAATGAGAACTTACGCCCCAGTTCTCCCCGGTCAACCCTTTGGTCTCAGGCCAACGGAAGTTCCTCGGGTTCGCGGTCGCCGAGAATACGGCGGTCCGTTTCGTCGATTCTGAGGTCGTTGATGCTCGCCTCGCGGCGCCGCATCAGCCCGTCGTCGGCGAACTCCCACAGCTCGTTTCCGTAGCTGCGCCACCACTGGCCGCCCGCGTCGTGCCACTCGTACTGGAACCGCACGGCGATGCGGTTGCCACCGAACGTCCACAGCTCCTTGCGGAGCCGGTAGTCCTGCTCCCTGGCCCACTTGCGGCTCAGGAACTCCCTGATCTCCGCGCGCCCGGTGAGGAACTCGTCCCGGTTGCGCCAGCGGGAGTCGGGCGTGTAGGCGAGCGAGACCCGCTCGGGGTCGCGCGTGTTCCACGCGTCCTCGGCGGCCTGGACCTTGGCCCTGGCCGTCTCCTCGGTGAACATCACACTTCCTCCATGGGTTCCGCGGCCTCCTCGACCGCGTCGATCAGCGGGTCGTCGGGTCCGGCGAGGTACGTCAACCGATCATCGTCCAGGTCGGACGGCGCGGGCGTGACGAACACGCCGCCCGGTCCACGATGATTCCGATGACCCCGTCAAGGGTTTCCCCGCGCCCCGTTCGCGGCGCGGGCGGCGTGCGCCGGCGGGTTGTGGCGGGAGTACTCCCCGAGCCGCCAGCGGAGCGGGCTGGCTCCCCGGACCCGGACGATCCGGTCCACCTCGAACCCGACCAGCCGCTGTGCCCCCGGGACGTCGCCCGGCTCCCAGTCGACGCGGGCCCGCCCGGTCAGATGCAGCGCGTCGCCGTTCTCCCAGTCGAGGAAGAGCAGGCCGCAGTGTTCGTCCAGTTCCAGGTTGCCGAGCGTCATGTACATCAGGTTGCCGGCGTAGTCCGGCCAGACCAGCCGTCGCTCGTCCACCACCCGGACGAACCCCGGGTTGCCGCCCCGGTGCGACAGATCCGCGCCCAGGCCGGGGGCCGAGGTGGTGACGAAGAACGTGTCGGCGCCCTCGATCCACGCCCGGTCGCCGTCGCCGAACACCGTCGCCGAGGAGGAGCCGGTGGCCGGCCCGGTGACCTCCGCGACGATGTCCCGCGTCTGGATGTACTTGGGACAGTTGGCGTACGCCTGCTCGGTGTGGACGACCAGTCGCCCGCCGTCCCGCCGGACCGTGCCGTTGACCCGCATCCTGCGCCTGGTCAGGGGCTCGATCGCGAGCATCCCGATCTCGCCCTCGTCCAGTCCGGCCAGCGGATCGTGCTCACCCGGCAACGTGTCGATCACCACGGTCCGTTCGTCCGCGGCCCTGGCGAACCCCTCGGGTCCGGTCAGGACCGTCGCCCACGGGAGCCCGTCCCGCCCCGCGGCTCCGATCAGCAGCATCCGCTGCCGCCCCAGGAACTCGGCCGCCACCGCCGGGATCTCCGGCCGGGTCCTGGCCGAGCCCAGTGCCACCGCGTGGACCCCGGTCCTGCGCTGTACCGCGATTTCTCCCCCGTGCTCCATGGTCGTCTAGAAGAAGCCGCAGGTGGGGGCGCCGGTGGTCGGCGCGGGGCGCTCGTCGGCGCCGCTGGGCGCGAAGATCTCCAGCCGGATGCCGTCCGGGTCCTCGAAGAACACGCCCCCCGAGGACGCCCCCTCGCCGTGCGGGACCACGCCGTCGTGGTGGAGCGTGGCCCCGAGTCCCCGGATCACGGTCTCGGCTCGGTGGACCGCCTCGATGTCCGGCACCTGGAAGGACAGGTGGTGCAGGCCCGGCAGCCCGGTGGCGAAGCTGCCCTCGCTCTGCTGCCAGAGGGTGAGCACCAGCTTCCCGTCGAGACCGAGGAAGGCGTAGCGCCGGTCCGGCTGGTCCGACTCGCCGAAGATCTCGAAGCCGAAGACCTTCAGGTAGAAGTCCTTGGACCTGTCGAGGTCGGAGACGTTGAGGCCGACGTGGTCGGTCTGGAAGGTCATTTGATCTCTCCTCCACGTTTTCTAACGGCTCGATCCGTTAGCTCTACTGCCCGCAATCTAACGCAAAATCGACATTTGTCACGTTAGAAAAATATGGCGTAAATCACTCTTGGTGGGCTGGGGTAGGCCCGGATGAGGAGAGCCCGCCGAATGGACGCGCGACAGGTGGGAGCGGGTAACCACTGGAGGCGACGTCACCTTGGTGCGCGGTCAGGAAAGCGCGACGTTGCCAGGCGTACGAGCAGACGTCACCGGATGCGGCGACATGAGAGGTGGGCGGCCTGGCGCCGGGGTGGGTCAGCCGTTCCGGCGCTGGCGGTAATGGCGGGCGGCTCGGGCCCGGTTGCCGCAGCCGAGCGAGCACCACTCCTGTCGGGCGTGCTCCTTGATGAAATAGAGCACGCAGCGGGGGGCGGGGCAGACGCGGATCTGCTCGCGCCGGGGGCTGGCCAGCAGCTCGATCGCCGACGTCGCGAGGGTGGCCCGGATCCGTTCGGACTCCGTGACCTCGACGCCCGGAACCGTCCGCGCCCGGGGCGCCTCGCCGGCGGGCCACTCCAGCCGCGGGGCCGAAGGCATGGCCAGTGCCGTGGCGTTGACCAGGTCGAGCGACTCGGCGAAGTCCGGGAGCCGGTGCGCGTCCGCGTCGCTCGCGGCGCCCGGCGCCACGGCCCTGGCGAAGAGCGCCCGTACGGCCTGCCGCAGCTCGACCACTTCGCTCCGCAGTTCCTCAGAGGCGGTGAAATCCGGGGCGATCCCCAGCTCGGCGGCGTGCGCCCGGCCCCACGCGGTCATGCCCTGCACGTCGGAGAGCAGGTCCGTCAGACCGGTCCGCGTCGCGCGAACGGTGCTGACGAACTCCAGGGCTGACATGCTCCGAGCCTAATGCCCGATATGACCTGTTGTTGTGACGTCCGGGCGGCCCCGATCCCCCTAGCTCCGGGTGACCTTGGCCAGGATGGCGACCAGGCCCGCCAAGCCCAGGCCGCTCACCAGGACCGTGAGCATGACCAGCGGCTGGACGGCCGGTCTGCTGATGAAGACGACCCCGATCGCGATGAACAGCATGCCGCTGAGCAGGGCCATCCAGTCGGTGCGGTGTACGCGCCGGGACACGGGCCGCTGTTCGGGCCGGTCGTGCTCAGGCAGCACGGCGCACCTCCGCATCCCCGATGCCGACCTTGACGTTCAGCACGATGGTCGCCACGTCGCCCTTGGGGGTCACCTCGGGCTCCAGGATTCTGTCATGTCGGATGTCGGCACCCCCCTCCACCGTGTGGTCGATCTTGACGTCGCCGAACCTGGTATGACCCTGCACCTCGACCCTGGCCGTCGCCGGCAGGATCACGCTGACCTCGCCGACCGAGACCGAGACGTCCACGACGGTCCGCGAACCCGGCGGCAGGGCCAGCTCGCTCAGGTCCAGCACCCCCTCGCCCATCCCCACCGAGTAGCTGCGGGCCATCTCGGACAGGGTGGTGGGCTGCCAGTGATAGTTGCCGAACTTCTTCGGCATGCCGCCCAGCATGGGCCCCGCGACCAGGGCGATCGACAGGATGGTGCCGGTCGCGACCAGCCCGGCTCCCCGGCCGAACCAGGCGGCGGCCAGCAGGCCGGCGCCGATGACGACAAGCGCCGCGCCGCCCGCGACCGTCATGTTGACCGGTCCTGAAGCGGACTGGATCGCCACGATGATCCCTCCAACGATCATGGCCAGGAAGATGGTGACGCCCCCGACGAACGATCTGGGCCGCCGCGGCCTGGGCGGCGCTGTCACCGTCGCGCCGTACCCGGACGGCATGTAAGGGGCGTAGGGGGAGTACGGTTGCTGCCGCTTCCGGGGGTCCAGCGGCTGGTAGGGGCCGTACGGCGAGAAAGGCGCACCGGAGGAGTCGAACGACGGCCTGGCGGGGCGGTACGGCTCCGGTGGGATGTCTCCGCGGGGCGGGGCGGGACGGGGAGGTGCACCCGGGGCAGGCCCGGCGAAGGTCTCGGCGACGGGGGCGGGGGCGGGGGATGTGTCCGGGGCGGGCTCGGTGCGGGTCTCCGAGACGGGGGCCGGGGACGGCCGCTCCGCCATGGACCACGGTCCCCCCGTCTCGACCCTCGTCTCAGCCCCCGAGGCGGGCGCGTACCGCTCCGTGACCGTCTCGCCGCCCGGGCGGGCGGCGTACGCCACGGGGCCCGAGGCCGGCGGCGCGGCGGTGCGGGCGGCCGGATCCTGCTCCCCGACGGGACGCCGGCCGTCGGCGCCACCCGGCCCGTGGGCGAACGGGTTCGGCCACTGATCGGCCGGGTACGGCGCCCGGCGCCCGCGTAGCCGGTCGGGCAGTGATCTGGCGGTGGCCAGCAGGTCCACTCCGCGGGAGTGGGCGGTGAGCAGGGCGATGGCGAACACCGTGCCGACCACGACCGTGGCGGTGCCGACGCCGTCCGAGGAGATGTTGACGATGAGCCCGAGGGCGAACAGGCCGGCCAGCAGGGTCAGGACCGTCTCGCTGTCGAAGTCGCGCCGGCTCCACTGCTCCACGTAGCCGGGGCCGCCGTTGGCCTCACGCATCAGCAGGAACGCCGCGATGTAGAGCATGATGCCGATCCCCGAGCCGAGCACCAGCACCGCGAAACCCACTCGCAACAGCACTGGATCGACCCCGGCGTACCGCCCCAGGCCCGCGCAGACGCCGGTCAGCATGCGGCCCTCGTCGCTGCGCCGCAGACCGCGATCCTCGGTGGGGAAGCCGGGCCGCGAGCCGGACGTGGCGCTCGCCGGATCGGTATCGTTCATGTACTTATCGTGGCCTTTCCTCGGCCCGTGCCGCATCCGGGACACCCCTGAGTCGTCCCGGAGGGGAAACGCCTCTCTCAGGGTCGCTTCAGGGGAACGCCTGATGCGCCGACATGGTGGTTCGTGTGACGATGCTGACGATATGGCTGACCGAACGACAATTCATGACACGGCGCCCGTGACCTCCGAAGACGCGCCTCTCCCTCGGCTGATGAGGCCGGTGGAGGGGCGGCTGGTGGCCGGGGTGGCCCAGGGGGCCGCCGCCCAGCTCCGGCTCGACCCGGTCGTGCTGCGGCTGGCCTTTGTGCTGCTCACCGTCCTGGACGGATTCGGAGCCGTGGCGTACGCCGCCCTGTGGATGTTCACCCCGCGCGAGCCGTACGAGGGCAAAGAGCCCGCCAGGGACTGGAGTCAGCTCACCGCGTATACCGCGATCGGGCTGGCGCTGCTGGCCCTGGGCTGGCTCACCGGAACCTCGGGGGGCGGGATCGGGGCCTGGCCGATCGCGGTGGGCGGCATCGGCTCGCTGATCCTGTGGCAGCAGGCGGATCCGGACCGGCGGCAGCGCTGGATGACCACCACCGTCGGACAGGTCCGCCAGAACCGGGTCCGCACCGTCGCCGGGCTGGTGCTCGTCATGGTCGGTGCGATCGGCTTCCTGGTGGCCAACGACGAGCTGGTCGAGGCCCGGTCCGGCATCATGTTCACGCTGGTGGTCGTGGGCGGTGTCGCGCTGATCGCGGCCCCCTGGCTGGCGGCCCTGTGGAAGGAACTGCAGCGCGAGCGCCGCGAGCGCATCCGGCAGGAGGAGCGCGCCGAGGTGGCCGCCCACGTCCACGACTCGGTGCTGCACACGCTGACCCTCATCCAGCGCAACGCCTCCGATTCGCGCGAGGTGATGAGGCTCGCCCGCTCCCAGGAGCGGGAGCTGCGCAACTGGCTCTACCAGCCCCAGCAGGACGCCGACGCGTCGGTGGCCGCGGCCGTGCGGCGGGTGGCGGCCGAGGAGGAGGACGCGCACGGGGTGCCGATCGAGGTCGTCTGCGTGGGCGACTGCCCGCTGACCCCCGAGCTGTCCGCGATGGTGCAGGCCGCGAGGCAGGCCATGGTCAACGCCGCGAAATACTCGGGGTCCGAGGTCATCTCCGTCTACGCCGAGGCTGAGCCGGAGGAGGTCACCATCTTCGTCAGGGATCGGGGGGTCGGGTTCGACATGGAGGACGTGCCCGAGGATCGTATGGGTATCCGCCAGTCGATCGTCGGCAGGATGGAGCGCCACGGGGGCAGCGCCCGGGTGCGGACCGAGCCCGGCGAGGGTACGGAAGTGATGTTGACCATGAAGCTGGAGAAGGTGTGAGCAGCGAGCGAGCCACGACAGAGCGAGCCCTCGGCCGGGCCGCGCGGTGTGACGGCGGACGGACGCGACCGGCGGGAGGGGCCCGATGAGCACGGTGAAGGTCCTGATCGTCGACGACCACCGGTTGTTCCGCTCCGGCGTCCGGGCCGAGCTGGGCGACTCCATCGAGGTGATCGGGGAGGCCGAGGACGTGGAGTCCGCGGTCAGGGCGATCGCCGAACTGGGGCCCGACGTGGTCCTCCTCGACGTGCACATGCCCGGTGGCGGTGGCCAGGAGGTGCTGCGCCGGGTCCTCGGCGCGGGCTCCACGGTCCGCTTCCTCGCCCTGTCGGTCTCCGACGCCGCCGAGGACGTCATCGGCGTGATCCGGGGCGGTGCCCGGGGCTATGTGACCAAGAACATCAGCGGGCGCGAGCTCACCGACGCCATCCGCAGGGTGGCCGACGGGGACGCGGTCTTCTCCCCGAGGCTGGCCGGGTTCGTGCTGGACGCGTTCGCCTCCAGTGAGGCCCCGCCGATCGACCCCGAGCTCGACTCGCTGACCCAGCGCGAGCGCGAGGTGCTGCGGTTGATCGCCAGGGGGTACGCCTACAAGGAGATCGCCAAGGAGCTGTTCATCTCGGTGAAGACCGTGGAGACCCATGTCTCGTCGGTGCTGCGCAAGCTCCAGCTCTCCAACCGTCACGAGCTCTCCCGCTGGGCCACGGCGCGGCGCCTGGTCTGACCGGCCGGCCGGTGAACCGGCCACTCCTGTACGAGCAGTGACTTATATGCGACTCTGCGAAGTATGGGACGCGACGTACCTGCGATGGTGTTCAGTCGCGAGGACCGGCGGCGCTACCGGGACAAGGTCCGCCGGTGCCTTGACGTCCTCGCGCAGATGCTCCACGAGTCCAGGTTCGAGTTCGACCGGCCCAGGGCCGGGCTGGAGATCGAGCTCAACCTCGTGGACGACCGTGGCGAGGTCGCCATGAAGAACGCCGAGGTGCTGGCGGCCATCGCCCAGCCCGACTGGGCCACCGAGCTCGGCCAGTTCAACGTGGAGATCAACGTCCTGCCCGAGTCCCTGGAACAGGAGGGCGCGGTCCGGCTGGAGAAGGTGATCAGGGACCGCCTCAACCACGCCGAGGCGCGGGCCCGTACCGTCGGCGGGCACATGATGATGGTCGGCATCCTGCCCACGCTGCGGGAGAGCGACGTCCACGAGGGCACCCTGTCGGCCAACCCCCGCTACAAACTGCTCAACGAGCAGATCTTCGCGGCCAGGGGCGAGGACATGCACCTGTCGATCGAGGGGGAGGATCTCCTCGAGACCTACGCCGACAGCATCACCCCCGAGGCCGCCTGCACGAGCCTCCAGCTCCATCTCCAGGTCAGCCCGGAGACGTTCGCCGCCAACTGGAACGCCGCCCAGGCCATCGCGGGCCCGCAGGTGGCCATGGCGGCCAACTCGCCGTTCCTGTTCGGCCGCAGGCTCTGGCAGGAGACCAGGATCCCGCTGTTCGAGCAGGCCACCGACACCCGCCCGGTGGAGCTGAAGGTCCAGGGGGTGCGGCCCAGGGTGTGGTTCGGCGAGCGGTGGATCACCTCGGTCTTCGATCTCTTCGAGGAGAACGCCCGCTACTTCCCCGCGCTGCTGCCCCTGTGCGACGAGGCCGACCCGCGCGAGGAACTGATGCGCGGGATCACCCCCCAGCTCGGCGAGCTGACCCTGCACAACGGCACCGTCTACCGGTGGAACCGGCCGGTCTACGCGGTGGTGGACGGCATCCCGCACCTGCGGGTGGAGAACCGGGTGCTGCCCGCGGGCCCCTCGGTGGCCGACATCGTCGCCAACGCGGTGTTCTACTACGGGCTCATGGGCGTCCTGCCCTACGCCGAACGCCCGGTGTGGACGCGCATGTCGTTCGCCGCGGCCAGGGACAACCTGCACGCCGCCGCCCGGCACGGCCTGGACGCCAGGCTCTTCTGGCCGGGACTCGGTGAGGTGCCGGCCTCGGAGCTGATCCTGCGCCGCCTGCTACCGCTCGCCCACGAGGGGCTCGACCTGTGGGGCGTGGCCCCCGCCGTCAGGGACCGGCTGCTGGGGATCGTCGAGCGGCGCTGCCTGACGGGCAGGAACGGGGCGAGCTGGCAGATCGACGCGGTGAACGCGCTCGGCGACCTCGAAAGACACGAGGCACTGCGCCGGATGACCCTGCGGTACATGGCGAACATGCACACCAACGAGCCGGTCCACGGCTGGCCGACCCTCTGAGCGCACCGCCCCCGAGGGCGTGGCGAGCCTCGGTGAGAAGGCCGGCGGAATGTTCTCCCCGATCCGTCGAGATGAGTACGCGTGAATCCGCCGAGAGGTTGATGTCCCGACGCCGCGATCCACCTAGTCTGAGGGCCGAGCCATCAGGGGGTGATGACGTGCGGGCAATGGTCGAGGAGATCGGCTGGGCCGCGCGAGGTGCCTGCCGCACCAGCGATCCCGAGCTGTTCTTTCCGCTGACCCAGTCGGCCGAGCAGGAGGCGCGGGCGAAGGCGGTCTGCGAGCGGTGCCCGGTCCTCAAGGAGTGCCGGGCGTACGCGGTCCGGGCGGCCGAGCCCGAGGGGATCTGGGGCGGCCTGACCGTGAAGGAACGCCGCGGCCTGCGCTTCCCGGCCGGCTGGCGCCAGGCCGCCACGGATCCGGCCCCGGTCGCGTAGCCTCGAACCGGATTCGAGCGGGATCTCCACGGGCTCGGGCGGAAGGACACCGTCCCAGGGGTCGCGGTCCCCGGCACGCGGGGTGTGGAACCGAGGTCCGAGGGGGCTGAAGGGGTGGAGCGGAAGCCGACGCGGGACACCGGTGCCGGGCTTCCACCGGGGACGGTGACAGGGGCGGTGGCGGTGCTGGCAGGGGCCAACGTGCTCAATAACCGCCTGGCGCCGAGGCTGGCACCGCTGACCTCGGCCGTGGCCACCGGTGCGCTGCTCGTGCTGGCCCGCCGTGCCGGGATCTCCTGGTCCGAGCTGGGGTTCCACCGGCGCTCGCGGGGCCTGCGGATCGGTGGCGCGCTCGCCGCCGCCGTGGCGGGGGCCTACGCCGCAGGCGTGGCGGTCCCGGCCACCCGCCGCCTCTTCCGCGACGAGCGCGCCCTGTCGCTCTCCCGCGCCCGCGCGCTGGAGGAGGCACTGATCCAGGTGCCGGTCGGCACCGTACTGCTGGAGGAGGTCGGCTTCCGCGGGGTGGTACACGCCCTCGTCGCCCGCTCCCACGGCCACGGCGCGGCGACCGCCGTCTCCTCGATCCTTTTCGGCCTCTGGCACGTTCTCCCCGCCGTGGACATGACGGCCGCCAACCCCGCCCTGAGCCGTCTGGCCTCCGGGGAGGCCGCCGGCGGCGGCTCCGGCGCGCCCGGATGGCAGGTGACGCGCGTCGTGGCCGGTTCCGTGGTCGCGACGGGCCTCGCCGGGGTGCTCTTCACCGAGCTGCGCAGGCGGGGCGGCCTGGCCGCGCCCGCGATGTTCCACGTCGCGACCAACTCCCTGGGCTACCTGTTCGCCCGCCTGGCCCCGCCGGACCCCGCGTCCCGGGAGGCTCCCGCCCCGAACCGCTGACCCGCTCCTACTTTCTTCGCCTGCCCGGTCGCCACGCCGGTTTACGGGAGCGCGAGCCGGGCGACGGCTCGTGGGTGCCGAAGCGGCCACGGGCGGCGAGTTCGATCGTGACGACCACGGCCACCGCCTCCGCGGCCAGCAGCGCGACCAGCACGACGAGCTGTACCACTCCGGCCTGGAGCGGATTGGCCCCGCCCAGGAGCATCCCCACGAAGGCGCCGGGCAGTGTGACCAGGCCCACGGTTCTCGTCTGGTCCAGCGCGGGCACCAGGGCCTGCGCCGCGGGCGGCCGGCAGATCTCCAGTGCCGCGTCCCGGTCCGAGAAGCCCAGGGAGAGCGCCGCCTCCACCTCGCCCCGCCGGTGGGCGAGCTCGTCCAGGGCCCGCCGTCCCGCGAGCGCCGTGGCCGTCAGGCACCCGCCGAGCAGGATGCCCGCGATCGGGATCAGCGTGATGCCCCGCGGCGGGACGATGCCGCCGCCGAACAGCAGCGCCAGCACCGGCAGGGTCCCGGCCGCGATGGGCACCGCGGCCCACCCGGCGGCGCGGCCCGAGGTGATCCTGCGTCCCGCGGTCAGGCTCGCCACCCCGTACATGATCAGCACGAAGACCGCCACCACGGGCGCCCGTTCGACCGCCCACACGATGACGAGCGAGACCGCGACGAGTTGGACGGCGGCGCGCAGGGAGGCCATGAGTATCCCGGGTGCGTGCCCGAGGTGGCCGAACCAGGCGACGGCGGCGGCCCCGACGGCCAGCAGGACGATGACGGCGGCGGTGGCGAACGACAGGTCGATGGTGTTCAAGGGACGCGGTGTCCTTGTGGCCTCATGCGAGGTCAGGCGGTGGGGACCCGCTGGAAGGACTCGACGTAGCGGCCCTCGCCGAAGCCCGCCTCGACGGCTCGCTGGGAGAAGCGGTCCCGCAGGAAGTTCTCGAAGTCCTCCAGGTGGCCGATCTGGCTGACGTGGGCGCGCAGCGCGGCCAGCTTGCGGTCGAAGGTGTCGGTGATGTCCACGTGGTGGTCGGCTACCGGGCCGCCGTTCAACCAGACCTCGCGGACGGTCCACGCCTCAAGGCCCTCGTCGAGCAGGAGCGAGGGGAAGGTGTAGGGGTTGCGCGCGTCGGGGTAGACGGCGTCGAGGGCGCAGCCGCCGACCGCGCGGTGGTCGGGGTGGCTGGGGGCGATGAACCGGTGATTGCGCTCGGGGCTGTGGGTGATCACCAGGTCGGGCTTGACCTGGCGGATGACCCGGGTGATGTCACGCCGCAACTCCAGGCTCTGCACCACCGTCCCGTCGTGGTAGCCGAGGTAGCGCACATCGGTCACGCCGACGGCCTTGGCGGCGTTGGACTGCTCGGCGCGGCGGAGTTCGGCCATGCCGCCGTTGTCCAGCTCGCGGTCGAAGCCACCCGCGTCGCCGTCGGTGACCACGCAGTACGTCACCTCGACGCCCCGGTCGGTGAATCGCGCGATCGAGCCCGCGGCGGCGAAGTCGACGTCGTCGGGGTGTGCGGTGACCGCGAGTACGCGGCTGATCTCGCCTTCGGACAGCATGGGAACCCTTCCGTCTTCTCCGCGTACGTTCGATCGTCACAACCGCAGCGGGGTCCGCCCACATTCCTTTACGACCGTTGGACCCGGTTGTCGGCCGGTCGTTCTAACCTAGGGGACGTGTCGATCCCAGCCTCCTCTCTGACCCACCCGTTGCTCGACGGGCTCAACCCTCAGCAGCGCGAGGCCGTCGTGCACCACGGCAGCCCCCTGCTCATCGTCGCGGGCGCGGGTTCCGGCAAGACCCGGGTGCTGACCCACCGCATCGCCTATCTGCTGGGCGAGCGGGGTGTGCAGCCGCAGGAGATCCTGGCGATCACCTTCACCAACAAGGCCGCACGGGAGATGAAGGACCGGGTCGACAAGCTCATCGGCCCGCGTTCGGCGGCGATGTGGGTGATGACCTTCCACAGCGCGTGCGTGCGGATCCTGCGCCGTGAGGCCAAGCGCCTGGGCTTTCCCTCGGGCTTCTCCATCTACGACCAGGCCGACTCGCAACGCCTGATGGCGATGGTCTGCCGCGAGATGGACCTCGATCCCAAGCGTTACCCGCCGAGGTCCTTCTCCGCCCAGGTCAGCAACTTCAAGAACGAGCTGATCGACTACGAGACGGCGGCCGCCCAGGCCTCCACCCACCTGGAGCGCAAGCTCGCCGAGGCGTACCGCAACTACCAGCAGAAGCTCACCGAGGCCGGAGCGATGGACTTCGACGACCTCATCATGCTGACGGTGACGCTGTTCCAGATCTTCCCCGACGTGGCCGAGCACTACCGGCTCCGCTGGCGCCACATCATGGTCGACGAGTACCAGGACACCAACCACGCGCAGTACACCCTGATCCGCGAGCTCGCGGGCCGTCCCGAGCTGCGCACCGCCGACGGAGACCTGGTCAGGGAGGGGGGTGTCGCCCCGGCCGAGCTGTGCGTGGTGGGTGACGCCGACCAGTCGATCTATGCCTTCCGCGGCGCGACGATCCGCAACATCCTGGAGTTCGAGCGCGACTACCCGGAGGCCAGGACGATCCTGCTGGAGCAGAACTACCGCTCCACCCAGACGATCCTGTCCGCCGCCAACGCGGTGATCTCGCGCAACGAGAGCCGCAAACCCAAGAACCTCTGGTCCGACCAGGGGGCCGGGGCGAAGATCATCGGCTATGTCGCCGACAACGAGCACGACGAGGCGATGTTCGTCGCCCAGGAGGTCGACAGGCTCACCGACCACGAGGACGTGGTACCCGGCCAGGTCGCCGTGTTCTACCGGACCAACGCCGCCTCCCGGGTGTTCGAGGAGATCTTCATCAGGACCGGCCTGCCGTACAAGGTGGTGGGCGGGGTGCGCTTCTACGAGCGCAAGGAGGTCCGCGACCTGCTGGCCTACCTGCGCTTCCTGTCCAACCCGAACGACGTGGTGTCGCTGCGCCGCATCCTCAACGTGCCCAAGCGCGGCATCGGCGAGCGGGCCGAGGCGATGGTCGAGGCGTTCGCGAGCAGGGAGCGGATCCCCTACTGGGAGGCGCTCCGCCGGGCGGACGACGCGCCGGGCATGGCCACCCGCTCGCTCAAGGCCATCGCCGAGTTCGTCGATCTGATGGACGAGCTGATGGTGAAGGCCGACGACCTGTCGCCCTCACAGCTGGCCCAGGAGGTGCTGGGGAGCACCGGATACCGTCTGGAGCTCACCGCCTCCAACGACCCGCAGGACGAGAGCCGCCTGGAGAACCTGGACGAGATGATCTCGGTCGCCTCCGAGTTCGAGGAGGCCAACCCCGAGGGCACGCTGGTGGAGTTCCTGGAGCAGATCTCCCTGGTCGCCGATGCCGACCAGATCCCGGCGGCCGACGGGGGCCAGGGCGTGGTGACGCTGATGACGCTGCACACCGCCAAGGGACTTGAGTTCCCCGTGGTGTTCCTCACCGGAATGGAGGACGGGGTCTTCCCGCACATGCGCTCGCTCGGCGAGCCGAAGGAGCTGGAGGAGGAGCGCCGCCTGGCCTACGTTGGCATCACCCGTGCCGAGCAGCGCCTCTATGTCTCCCGGGCCGCCGTCCGCAGTTCCTGGGGTTCGCCCGCGTTCAACCCGGCCTCCCGGTTCGTCGCGGAGATCCCGGCCGATCTGGTCGAGTGGCGCGGCAACCCGGAGAAGAGCGCCTGGAGTGCCGCCACCCGCCGCGACTCCCGCCCCGCCCCGGTCAGGAAGTCCGAGGGCAGGCAGATCCCCAACCTGGCCCCCGGCGACCGGGTCACCCACGACAAGTTCGGCCTGGGCACCGTGGTGTCCGTGGACGGCGTCGCCGAGAAGACCAAGGCCAAGATCGACTTCGGTGGCGGAGTGGGGGAGAAGGTCCTGCTGCTGGCGTACGCGAAACAACTGGAGAAACTCTGAGATCTCCGGAGCGTCCGGTGGCCCCTTGCCGCCGGTTCCGGACTCGGGGGAAGGGGAAGGGCACGGCGGCCGCCGCTCGCCGTGCCCTTCCCGCGCTCCGGTCCCCGGATCAGTTCGTGAGGAGTTCCCTGATGGGGTCCTCGGGCTGGTCGGCGCCGACGGTGAGCTCGTCGAAGTCGGCCACCTGGTCGGCGGGCGGTGCCTTGACGGTGACCTTGGTGCCCCAGCCGGTGTAGCGGGTGTCGTTGACGTAGGTCAGCTCGGTGCTGTTGAGGCCCTGGGTGGACTCGGTGTACGACGACACGACCCGGCGGACCAGCTGGTCGGAGCCGATGTAGATCTTCCAGGTCACCGGGAGGGTGGCGGACCTGCCGGTGGGCTTCGTGCCCAGCATCGCGCGTACCGAGGGGGAGACCTTGAAGAGCTCGCCCAGCGTGATCGTGCCCGAGTGGACGGTGGTCCGGGTGCCGTCCCAGGTCCCGCCGGGGCGCCTGGCGCCGGTGTGGGCCAGGGTCGCCTTCAGCGTTCCCGGTTCGACGGTGCTGATGATCTGCTGAATGGCGCTGACCAGGGAGAGGGAGTCGCCGCGGACGCGCAGCCACTTCTTGCCCTCGGGCATGGAGTCGGCGAAGAAGCCGCCCGAGGTGTAGGAGACGCCCTTCAGCGAGATCGTCCGCGATGGGGTGAACAGGCCCTTGAACTCGCCGTCCTGGGTGGGCAGGTTGAACTTGGTGGTCAGATCCGAGGCGACCAGGCCCGACTTGCCGAACTCCAGCACGCCGTTGCGCCTGGTGAAGATCGTCCGCTGCTTCTTGCCCGCACCGACGATCTTCGTGTTCTCGGTGAGCTTCACGCCCCTGTGGGTTCTGAACTGGCGCTTCAGCGCCGAGACCGGGTCGGACTTCGCGGTCTGGGCGGTCTTCGTGGTCTGAGCGGTCTGGGCGCTCGCCGGGGCGACGGTCACCAGCGTGGGAACCATCAGGGCCGCCACGGTGGCGCCGGTCAGGGCGGCGATCGTTCGCCTCATTGGGGTCCTCCCGTATGTGTCCTCGCGTCGTTGCGGAGGGGGAAGAAGATTCTTCCCTATATGCCGAAATATTGGATCAAGAATCACCGAAGGTGCTGGGTGCCGGTAGAGGCCCGCAGCACGCCGCGCCCGGCGAGCCAAGCTCGCCGGGCGCGGGAGACGATCAACGGGAGATGATCAGCTGGCACCCAGCAGGGGGATGGGAGCTTCAGTGTCCACACCCTTGCCCAGCTCGTTCGGCTTGGCGATCTGGTCGGCGGGCGGCGCCTTGACCGTGACCTTGGAACCCCAGCCGGTGTAGCGGGTCTCGACGGTCACGTTCATGCCGTTCGCACCCAGGGCGCTCCCGGAATAGGTGGTGCTCAGGCTTCTCGCGAGCTGGTCGGATCCGAGGGTCAGCTTCCACTGCACCACGGTCTTGGCCTGCTTGGCGTTCGGGGGAACGAAGAGGCCGGCCCGGAACCACGGCGAGACCTTGTAGAGCTCACCGAAGGTGATCTTTCCCGCGTAGGCGGTCGGGCGCTTGACCGTGGCGTGTGCGAGCAGGGCCTTGAGCGTCGCGGGTTCCGCCGGGTTGACGAGCTGGACCACCCGGCCGTTGTTGCCCAGGACGCCTGGCATCTTCAGCCAATTCTTGCCCTCGGGCAGGAACTGGCCGAAGATGCCGCCGGAGACATAGGAGGTGTTCTTAATGCGAATCACCCGCTCCGGCTTGGCCAAGCCGGCCAGCATCTTGGCGTCCTCCTCGCTCAGATCCTCCGAGATCGCCGCGATGTCACTCGCCTTGATGCGCAGCTTGGTGGTCTGGTCGGACGCGCTGATTCCGGAGGCGCCGAACTGCAACACCCCCTTGCGCTGGGCCATGACCTCTTTAGCGTACGAACTGCTCACCTTCGTGGTGTCCACATAGCTAACGCCACGGCCGTTTTTGAACTGGCTCTTCAGCGCGCTGATCGGATCGGCGGCCTGCGCGTGTGCGGTCGATGCGAGCGCCGGAACGCTCAGCACGGCCGTTGCGGCGCACGCCAGGCCGGCGATGTATCGCTTCAAAAGAAAATCCTCCTGACTGCTCCCTCGGCCCCGTCGGGGAGGGATCGACACACTCTCGCGGAGCAAGATCACGAAAGGGTAGCGCGCCTGGAGGATTACCTTGAATTAAACGTGCATATTTCGTGCAGGGATGCTTTCGCGGACTGCGGGGAGGGACTGCCGTCCGCCATATCGCGGCAGATTTTGTGTCTCCGCTCAATCACGGACCGTCATATTTGTTTTTCATGGCATGCCGAAGGAGTCCGCCACATTCGCGCACTCCAAATGTGTTCACCCGGGTGTCGCCTCCGGGGCCCGTACCGGAAAGGCGGTGAGAGCCCCGCGACGTGTCGAGGCTTTCACCCCCTGCGGGGAGTCCGCCCGATGCGTACTCGAACGGCAGAGCGGCAGGTCAGCCGATCGGCAGGACCGCCGGCTCGGGGAAGTCGGCGCCGACCCGGCCGGCGTCGGCGGTGTCCTCGGGAGGCGGCGGAACGAGGGTGACGGACGAGCCCCAGCCGGTGTAGCGGGTGTCCACCACCGTGGTCGTGTACTTGCCGGGACTGCCGCCGAGCGGCTGCCGCCAGGTGGTGCTCAGCCTGCGGACCAGGTTCGAGCGGTCCAGCCAGAGCCTGAAGCCGACCGGGATCCTGGCGCTCCTGCCCTTGGGCGGCCCGGCCAGCCTGTCGCGGAGCGAGGGGGAGGCCTTGTAGAGCGTGCGCAGCGTCACGGCGCCCTGCAGGAACGTGCCCGAGCGCAGCTTCCTGCGCACGGCGGTGTGGGACAGCAGGGTGCCCAGGGTGGCGGGTTCGAAGATGTCAACGATCTGCGGCAGGGCGGCGGTCTGCTTGATGTTCGCCGGGCCGATCAGCCCGAGCCAGGCCTTCCCCTCGGGCAGCCATGTCTCGTAGCCGGGGCCGGAGAGGTACGCCTCGTTCGGGAAACAGATCACCCGGGTCGAGCCGAGCCGCCGGCCGAGCTGCCGCTCCAGCTCCTTCACGGCCCCTCTGCCCAGCTCGGTCCGTCCCACCGTGTCCGTGCCGTACACCCCGGTCTCGTCGAACTCCACCCGGCCTTTGCGCCAGATGGTGACCACCGCCTTGCCGCCCCGATAGACGCGCCCGACGTCGGAGATCCGCAGCCCCGTGTGCTCGCCGAACTGCTGCCTCAGCCTCGTCACCGGAGACGGCGGCGGTGCCACCCCCGCGACCCCGGCCCCCGCCGTTCCCGCCTCCGCCGCCGACATGGGCAGCACCGAACCGGCCAGTACGACCGCGAGCAGAGTGACCCACCGTCTCATCGGCTTCCTCCCCAGGAGTCAAGGTCCGCCAAGCTAGCCAACCCCCGGCCCGCGGGCTATGGCGCGCACCAACAACTCGCGTCCATGGATTGCGCGAGTTTGAGCCGTACGGCACGCGAAGGCTCCGCGAGACCGCGACGGCGGATTCGAGGGGCCGAGAATCGCGGTGGCGGGAAGGCTCCGGCGAGATGAGGCCGGTTACGCTGCGAGGAGAGCGCGGAGGAGGAGGTCTGGATGGACGCCGTGCCGAGGATCCGCGTCGTCATCGCCAAGCCGGGGCTGGACGGCCACGACAGGGGGGTGAAGATCGTGGCCAGGGCGCTGCGGGACGCCGGGATGGAGGTCGTCTACACGGGCCTGCACCAGACCCCGGAGCAGGTGGTGCGCACCGCGATCCAGGAGGACGCCGCGGCGATCGGGCTGTCCATCCTGTCCGGCGCGCACATGACGCTCTTCGCCAGGGTGCTGGAGCTGCTGAGGGAGAACGACGCGAGCGACATCGTGGTGTTCGGCGGCGGGATCATTCCCGAGGCCGACATGCCCGCGCTCCAGGAGATGGGCGTCGCGCGGATCTTCACCCCGGGCGCCACCACCCAGGAGATCGTCGACTGGGTACGGAGCGCGATCCCCTCGCCCGTCTGACGAGATCCGGCGAGTTCCGACGAGGTTCGGGGCGCCCGCGCCCCCTCTCGCCGGCGGGTCTTTCCGCAGACGGCCATGCCACACCGGTCTGGCGACAGGTGCCGGACGACGTCCGCTCATGGCGACGCGAACAACATTCGGGATGCGCGATCTGGGACCCGGTTACCTGGCCATGCCATGAGGCGGGCTACGCTTCATTGGCGCAAAACCGCCGCGCTCCCCCTTCGATCGTGGAGCCGGCCCACTCAGATCTATACACCAGCCGGACAAGCAAGGACGGACCCTCGTGGACCTGTTCGAACATCAGGCGAAGGAGCTCTTCGCGGAGTACGGCATCCCGGTGCCGCGCGGTATCGTCGCGCACACCGTGGAGGAGGCACGGGCGGCAGCCGAGCAGCTGACCGGCCGTGTTGTCGTCAAGGCCCAGGTCAAGACCGGTGGCCGCGGCAAGGCCGGTGGCGTGAAGGTGGCTGACGACGCCGCCGACGCCGCAAGCAAGGCCACCGACATCCTCGGCATGGACATCAAGGGCCACACGGTCCACAAGGTCCTGGTCGAGGAGGCCAGCGCGATCGCGGAGGAGTACTACTTCTCCTTCCTGCTCGACCGCGCGAACCGCACGTTCCTCGCCATCTGCTCCGCCGCGGGCGGCATGGAGATCGAAGAGGTCGCGCACACCAACCCCGAGAAGGTGGCGCAGGTTCCGATCTCCCCCCTGGACGGCGTCGACCGGGCCAGGGCCCGTGAGATCGCCCAGGCCGGCGGCCTGCCGGAGGCGTCGCTCGACGGCGCCGCCGACCTCATCGAGAAGCTCTGGTGCGCCTTCGTCGACGAGGACGCCTCGCTCGTCGAGGTCAACCCGATGATCCTGTCCGCGGACGGCCAGGTCAAGGCCCTCGACGGCAAGGTCACCCTCGACGACAACGCGTCCTTCCGCCAGGCGGACCACGAGGCCCTTGAGGACAAGGCCGCCGAGGACCCGCTGGAGGCCGCGGCCAAGGCCAAGGACCTCAACTACGTCAAGCTCGACGGTTCCGTCGGCATCATCGGCAACGGCGCGGGTCTGGTCATGTCGACCCTGGACGTCGTCGCCTACGCCGGCGAGGCCTTCCCCGGCCAGCCCAAGCCCGCCAACTTCCTCGACATCGGCGGCGGCGCCTCGGCCGAGGTGATGGCGGCCGGCCTGGAGATCATCATCTCCGACCCCGCGGTGAAGTCGATCTTCGTCAACGTCTTCGGCGGCATCACCGCCTGTGACGCGGTCGCCAACGGCATCGTCTCGGCCTTCCAGCTGCTGGAGTCCCGCGGTGAGGCCGTGAGCCGCCCGCTGGTCGTCCGGCTGGACGGCAACAACGCCGAACTCGGGCGGCAGATTCTCTCCGACGCCAAGCTTCCCGGCGTCGAACTGGTGGACACCATGGACGATGCGGCCAAGCGCGCCGCCGAGCTCGCCGCGGTAGGTGCGTAATGGCCATCTGGCTGACCGAGAACAGCAAGATCATCGTCCAGGGCATGACCGGCGGTGAGGGCACCAAGCACACCCGCCGCATGCTCGCCTCCGGTGCCCGCGTCGTCGGCGGTGTCAACGCCCGCAAGGCCGGCACCGTCCACGAGGGCCTGCCCGTCTTCGGCACCGTCGCCGAGGCCATGAAGGAGACCGGCGCCGACGTGTCGGTCGTCTTCGTGCCCCCGGCGTTCACCAAGGACGCGGTCAAGGAGGCCATCGACGCCGAGATCCCGCTCTGCGTGGTCATCACCGAGGGTGTCCCGATCCACGACACCACCGAGTTCTGGGCCTACGCGATCGCCAAGGGCGGCAAGACCCGCATCATCGGGCCGAACTGCCCCGGCATCGCCTCGCCCGGCGCCTCCAACGCGGGCATCATTCCGGCCGACATCACCAGCGCCGGCCGCATCGGCCTGGTCTCGAAGTCGGGCACGCTGACCTACCAGCTCATGTACGAGCTGCGTGACATCGGCTTCTCCACCGCAGTGGGCATCGGTGGCGACCCGGTCATCGGCACCACCCACATCGACGCGCTGCAGGCATTCCAGGACGACCCGGGCACCGACGCGATCGTGATGATCGGCGAGATCGGCGGCGACGCCGAGGAGCGCGCGGCCGCCTACATCGAGCAGCACGTCACCAAGCCGGTCGTCGCCTACGTGGCGGGCTTCACCGCCCCCGAGGGCAAGACCATGGGCCACGCGGGCGCGATCGTGTCCGGCTCGGCCGGCACCGCCCAGGCCAAGAAGGACGCTCTGGAGAAGGTCGGCGTCCGCGTCGGCAAGACCCCGAGCGAGACCGCCCGCCTGATGCGCGAGGTCATCGAGTCCCTCTGACGAGGGTCCGGGACGAGAGTCCCGGGTGAGCGAACGCGGCACGGTGCCGCGCGAGCCGGCGGCGCCCCCGCCGCCGGCACCGCGCGGGTTCCGCCGCACCGAGTACGACCGAGGGCGCCCGGCATCCCGCCGGGCGCCCTTCGCCGTCCCGGATGTCACCGATGTCCGGCCGGCTGTCCCGTATCGGTGACCGCCGGGATGGCACGGGCGGGATGGCACGGGGAAGACCGCGCGCGGCGCGCGGGGTGTCCCGGACCGGCTTCGCCGGAATACCACAGGCCGCTTCTGGCACGCCGTCCGCGACACGCGGGGCGCGGAAGTCTCTTCCGCACCGAAGATCCTGAGACCATCGACTACTGTGACGGCCCTCTTCGATCAGCTCCGGACGGCTCCCCGCAACGTCCTCAGCCGTATCCCCCTGCCCGGCCTCACGGGTGACGACGACGACGTCCGCCGGCCGCTTCCCGTCTCCGGGATGCTCGCGGCCGCCTGGACGCTCGGCGTGGGCCTGGCGGTGCTCACCACGCTCACCCTGGTCGGCTGGATCGCCGCACCGCGCGGCGCGCTCGGTTCCGGTCTGCCCGCGGTGTTCCGTACCGCTTCGCAGCTCTGGCTGGCCGCGCACCACGCGGGCTTCGCGATCCCCGGCGGCTCGGTGGGCCTGCTCCCGCTCGGACTGACGGTCCTGCCCGCCTTCCTGCTGTACCGCGCCGGGATGTGGATGGCCAGGGACGCGGACCTGCGGCTCCGGCTGCCCGCCCGGCTGCCCAAGAACACTCCCAAGGAGGTGTCCAACGCCCGCCGCAGGGCACAGCTGATCCTGGTCGCCCAGGCGGGCATCTCACTGGCGGCGCCGTACGCGCTGCTGGCCGGGATCATCGCGCTGGTCGCCAGGAACGAGATCACCCAGCCCTTCCTCGGTGAAGTGCTGGTCAGCCATCTGGTGCTGGCCTTCATCGCGGGCTCCGTGGCCGTCGCCAGGACGATCGGGCCCTGGCGATCGATGCTGCGCCTGCTGCCCGAGCGGCTGCGCTCGGTGGTGGTCGGCACGTCCGCCGCACTGATGATCATGCTCGTGGCGGGCGCCGTCATGGTGCTCGGGGCCGTCGCGATCAACTTCGGGCAGGTCGGGGAGCTGTCCGGGATCCTTTCCCCGGGGTTCGTCGGCGGGCTGCTGCTCCTGCTGATCCAGGGGCTCTACCTGCTCAACGCCGTCATCTGGGGCATGGCCTACATCGCGGGACCCGGTTTCGCGATCGGCACCGGCACGCTGGTTGCGCCGACGGGCGTGCAACTGGGCACGGTGCCGAGCCTGCCGATCCTGGGCGCGCTGCCGGAGGCGGGCCCGACCCCCGCCTGGGTGATGGTCGTGATCGCGGTGCCTTTCCTGGCCGGCGCGGTGGCGGGCGTCCTGGTCGTCCGGATCTCGCCCTCCCCCTCGTACGAGGGAGCACCGCTGTGGGGGTTCGCCTGCGGGCTGGCGACCGGGGCGGTGGCGGGCCTGTTGGCGGCGCTCTCCGGTGGCCCGCTCGGTGGCGCGAGGCTGTCCGCGGTGGGACCGGCGGGGTGGGAGGTGATGCTCTCGGTGACGCTGGAGGTGGGTGTCGCGGCGGGGATCGCCGCCGGGCTGGCCAACTGGTGGCTGATCTTCCGGGGGCACAACGCGGCGGTCACCAAGGCGGCGGCCAGGGTGGGCACGGCCACCGCGCCGGTCCGCAAGGCCGGAGTCAAGATCGCCAAGGCCGCCGGCTCGGTGGCCAGCAAGGTCGGCTTCGCCGAGTCGGAGGAGCTCCGCAAGCTCCCCGGTCACTGGCTGGACGCCACGGAGTGCGACACCCAGCCGATCCCGGTCATCAGGGACGACTGGGAGGACGAGCACGCCTCGGCCGCCGCGGAGAGCTCGCCGAAGGCCCGCCGCCCCGAGCCGCCGCGCCCGCCCCGGCGCGACATCGTCGACGAGACCGACGACAAGGGCGGCCATGTGATCTACGTCGACCCCTACGCCTGGGACCGCGACTGAGCGCTGCCGCGGATCACCTGCTCGGCCGTCTCGTCCCAGGCGTGTCGATCAGGCGACCCGCTCAGGCGACCCGCTCAGGGAGGGAAGGGGAACTGCAGCTGGCCGGGCTGGACGAAGGGCATCTTCTTCTCCATGGCCCGCTCAAGCCGCTCCACGCAATCGTTCTGCGCCGAGATGGTGCCCGCTCCCTTACCGCACTCGGTATAGGCGGCCAGTTCGTCGCTGAAGTAGAACTGCATCGCGGTCACCCCGGCCGACACCAGCAGCGCCCCGGCGGAGAGCACGATGCCCGCCACGGCGGTGCCGATGGGTTTGGGGACGGAACGCAGCGTGGGGATCGCACGGATTGAGGTGACAAGGGCGAAAATCGCCATGACGACTCCCGCGAGGGGGAGCACCAACGTCATCACCACCGCGGTGACCGCGAGCCACAGGGCCCTTCGACCGGCGCTCTCGGTGGACCGTACCTGGACCGGCAGTGTCACCTGACCTCCTTGCATCGTTCGTGCGGACAGGCCGATACCCTTGCAGCGGCGTGAGTCCCCGTCCGAATGGAGTGCGTCGGTGTCATCCCAGGCCGTTCGGCTTGTGGTCCTCGTGTCCGGTTCTGGAACCAACCTACAGGCCCTTCTGGACGCTGTGGCAGACGAGACCTACGGCGCCAGAGTGGTGGCCGTGGGTGCCGATCGAGATGGTGTCGAGGGGTTGGCACGCGCGCAGCGCGCGGGGGTGCCGACCTTCGTGGAGAGGATGGCCGACCACCCCACCCGCGAGGACTGGGATCGGGCGCTCGCCGCCCGCATCGCGGCGTACCGGCCGGACCTCGTGGTCTGCGCGGGGTTCATGAAGATTCTCGGCAAGCCGACGCTGGAGGCCTTCCCGGTCCTCAACACCCATCCCGCGCTGCTGCCATCCTTCCCGGGTGCGCACGGTGTGCGCGACGCGCTCTCGTACGGCGTGCGCGTCACCGGCTGCACCGTGATGCTCGCCGACGCGGGTGTCGACACCGGGCCGATCATCGCCCAGGAGGCCGTGCCCGTGCTGGACGACGACGACGAGGCGGCACTGCACGAGCGCATCAAGTCCGTCGAGCGTCATCTGCTCGTCGACACCGTCGGCCGGATGGCCCGCGAGGGCTGGACCGTCATCGGCAGGACTGTTCGATTCGGACGACCCGGTGGATGAGCCGGGCGCCCCGGAGAAACCGGAACCAACCAGGAGGAGCACGAAGTGACCCGCATCGCCATCCGGCGCGCGTTGATCGCGGTGTATGACAAGAGCGGGCTGGAGGAGTTGGCCCGTGGGCTCGACGCCGCGGGTGTGGAGATCGTCTCCACCGGGGGCACCGCCGCGAAGATCACCTCTTTCGGCGTCCCCGTCACTCCCGTCGAGTCGCTGACCGGCTTCCCCGAGTGCCTCGACGGCCGGGTCAAGACGCTGCACCCGCGCGTGCACGCCGGCCTGCTGGCCGACGGTGGCAACCCCTCCCACGTCAAGCAGCTCGAAGAGCTGGAGATCGAGCCGTTCGAGCTGGTGGTGGTCAACCTCTACCCGTTCCAGGAGACCGTGGCCTCCGGCGCCTCCGGCGCCGAGTGCGTGGAGCAGATCGACATCGGCGGTCCCGCGATGATCCGGGCCGGGGCCAAGAACCACGGCACCGCCGCGGTCGTGGTCGACCCGGCCTCCTACGGTGACGTGCTCGCCGCGGTCGCCGCGGGCGGCTTCACCCTCACCGAGCGCCGCCGTCTGGCCGCCGCCGCGTACGCGCACACCGCCTCCTACGACACCGCGGTGGCCACCTGGTTCGCGGACGTCTACGCGGCCGAGGAGGGCGTGTGGCCGGGCTACCTGGGCGCGGCCTGGGAGCTCAAGTCGCCGCTGCGCTACGGCGAGAACCCGCACCAGGGCGCGGCCCTGTACTCCAGCGGGAAAGCCGGCCTGGCGGACGCCGAGCAGCTGCACGGCAAGGAGATGTCCTACAACAACTACCTGGACGCCGACGCCGCCTGGCGGGCGGCGTGGGACTTCGACGGGCCCGCCGTGGCGATCATCAAGCACCAGAACCCGTGCGGCATCGCGGTCGGCGCCGACGTCGCCGAGGCGCACCGCAAGGCACACGCCTGCGACCCCGTCTCCGCGTACGGCGGCGTGATCGCGGTCAACGCGGAGGTGACCGAGGAGCTGGCCCGCCAGATCGCCGAGGTGTTCACCGAGGTCGTGGTGGCTCCCTCCTACACGGCCGAGGCGCTGGCGCAGCTCACCGGTAAGAAGAACATCCGGCTGCTGGCCTGCCCGCGGGGGCCGTCCAACCCGCTGGAGTTCCGCCGGATCGACGGCGGCCTGCTGGTGCAGAACGCCGACCGGGTCGACGCCCCGGGCGACGACCCGTCCACCTGGGAACTGAAGGCGGGGCCCGCCGCCTCCGCCGAGGTCCTCGCGGATCTGGCCTTCGCCTGGAGGGCGTGCCGCTCGGTGAAGTCCAACGCGATCCTGCTGGCCGCGGACGGCGCGAGCGTGGGCGTCGGCATGGGCCAGGTCAACCGCGTCGACTCGGCGCGGCTCGCGGTCTCCAGGGCGGGCGAGCGCGTCCAGGGGGCCGCGGCGGCCTCCGACGCGTTCTTCCCCTTCGCCGACGGCCTGCAGATCCTCATCGACGCGGGAGTGAAGGCGGTCGTGGAGCCGGGTGGCTCGATCAGGGACGAGGAGGTCATCGCCGCGGCCGAGGCGGCGGGAGTGACCCTCTACTTCACCGGCACCCGTCACTTCTTCCACTGATCTCCTCTCCCGGGTGCGGCTGCCGCACAGGTGTGGCAGCCGCACCCGGGAGATAGGAGAGTGGCGAATTAGACAGGATTACTTGGGGGAAAAAGGTTTGACCTGCGATTAGTCTGAAGCGTCCCTTTCGTTCCTGTCGCGGAGACCCCTCATGCCACTGCTCGACCACGCTCTGTACTCCTTTGTGATCATGCAGGATTTCTGGGGTAGCCCATGGATGATGATCATCATCGCGCTCGGTGCGGCCTACCTCGGCGGGCGGGTCGTGGAGTGGATCCCCTTCACCCGCAGGATCATCGAGCGGAGGGAAGCGGAGCGCGATCCGTCCTCGTGAGAGGGTTGGCGGTATGAGTGCGCGGATTCTCGACGGCAAGGCCACAGCGGCAAAGATCAAGGCAGACCTCACGACGCGGGTGACCGCGCTGAAGGAGCAGGGCATCGTCCCCGGGCTCGGCACGGTTCTGGTGGGAGAGGATCCGGGCAGCCAGATCTACGTGGCGGGCAAGCACCGCGACTGCGCGGAGGTAGGCATCTCCTCCCTCCGCAGGGACCTGCCGGAGAACGCCACCCAGGCCGAGGTCGAGGCGGTCGTCGACGAGCTCAACGCCTCCGCGGAGTGCACCGGCTACATCGTCCAGCTCCCGCTGCCCCGTCACCTCGACACGCAGGCGCTGATCGAGCGGATGGACCCGGCGAAGGACGCCGACGGCCTCCACCCGGCCAACCTGGGCCGTCTGGTCCACATGGTCGACGCGCCGCTGCCCTGCACGCCGTACGGCATCGTCGTGCTCCTGCAGGAGTACGGGGTGCCGCTCAAGGGGGCGGAGGTCGTCGTGGTCGGCCGCGGTATCACCGTGGGCCGCTCGCTCGGCCTGCTGCTGACCCGCCGCTCGGAGAACGCCACGGTCACCCTCTGCCACACCGGCACCCAGGACCTCGCGGCCCACACCAGGCGCGCCGACATCGTCGTCGCCGCGGCCGGGGTGCCGCATCTGATCACCGCGGACATGGTGAAGCCGGGCGCCGCCGTGCTGGACGTCGGCGTCTCCCGGGTCGACGGGAAGATCGCCGGTGACATCGCCCCCGGCGTCGAGGAGGTCGCGGGCTTCCTCACCCCCAACCCCGGCGGTGTGGGCCCGATGACCCGGGCCATGCTGCTCACCAACGTGGTCGAGGCCGCGGAGAGGCGCGCCCGCGAGCGGGGCTGACCCCGCGGGCAGGCAGGATCCCGCGTACGGGCCGGTCTCATCTCGGGCCGGTCTCACGAGGCCGGCTTCGCGGGACAGACCTCATCGCGGAAGTCCCACCGGACAGGCCTCGCCGAGCAGGCCGATATCCCCGGGTGACCGGTCCCAGGGCGGGACCGGTCACCCGGGTGCTGCCGGTCTCTCGGGTGGCCCGGCTACGACGCCCTGCGGTTCGCGGCGGTGGCCGCCGGCTGGGACTCCGGGGCACCGGTGGCACGCTGCGAGGGCACCACGGGGGTGGGCCTCACCAACCCCAGGGCGACGACCTCGTTCGCCAGCCTGGTGCGCCGGTTGGTCCCCTCGGGGATCCGGAACTTCTGGTAGAGACGCAGGAGGTGCTGCTTGACGGCCGCCTCCGTCACCACCAGGTCGTCGGCGATCTCCCTGGCCGTGGCCGGTGCGACGAACGCCTCGTCCGACAACGCCGGACGGCAGAGCGACGTCAGGACGTCCACCTCCCGCCTGGTCAGCTCCGGTGCCGCGGCGCGGCGGAGCTCGACCTCCGGGGCGAAGTCCTCGCGAGGCACCCCGCCGATCCTGCCTCGTGCCGCGCCGAAGGACACCACGTCACCGTCGTCAAGCACCCTCCGGGCGATCGGTCGGCCGTTGACCCGAGTGCCGTTGCGGGACAGGCCCAGATCAACGACATACAGGTAGGGTCCGCGCCGGACGAATTCCGCGTGCAGCCGGGACACACTCGGATCGGTCAGCCGGATGTCCACTCCACGGCCACGTCCGATCGTCGTGATCTCGGGGCGCAACGGGACCACTTCACCGGTGTCCTCGATGCGTATGAACGGCCCCTCCACGGCAGTTCCTCCCCAGGTAGCCCGCCGTAACTATTCCTACAGCTCCGGCTTACCCAAACGAGGTGATGGGGAATCGCCTTTGCCAGAAGGAGAATCATTCCTGAAATTGGCCTGGACCTCTCGGGAGGGTTTCCGCTGCTCACAGGTAGACTTCGGGCACAGATAAGCGGAGGAAACACTCATGGCGGACAAGCCCACCAAAGGTCTCGCCGATGTCGTAGCCGCGTCCACAGCGCTCAGTGACATCGACGGTCAGGCCGGTCGCCTCTTCTATCGTGGCTACGACATCCACGATCTGGCCGGCCGCACCACCTTCGAAGAGACCGCGCACCTGCTGCAGTACGGCACGCTCCCCACCCGGGAACAGCTCTCGGCCTACGAAGAGGAACTGGTTCGAGGGCGTAGGCTCGGCACGCTCGTCGAGGCCAACATCTCGGAGATCGCGGAGAGACAGGCCCCGATGGAGGCGCTGCGCACGCTGGTCTCGCTGGCCGGAGGTGATGATCCGGACAAGGAGTCCAACGCCCCCGAGGCGAATCTGCGCAAGGCCGCCAGGTTGACCGCGCAGCAGCCGATCCTCGTCGCCCGTTACCATGCGGCCAGGACCGGTGCCGTCATCCGTGACCCGGACCCCTCCCTGAGCGTGGCGGCGAACTTCCTCCTCCAGATCACCGGCCGTACCCCCGGTGAGCGCGAGGTCGAGATCTTCGACACCTGCCTGGTCCTGCACGCCGACCACACGATGAACGCCTCCACGTTCGCCGCCCGGGTCTGCGCCGCGACCCTGTCCGACATGCACTCGGCCATCGTGGCGGCCATCGGCACCCTCAAGGGTCCCCTGCACGGCGGCGCCAACGAGCAGGTCATGCGCACCCTGGAGTCGCTCGACGCGGGCGCCGTCGCCCAGTCGGTACGCGACAGGCTCGCCGCGGGCGAGAAGATCATGGGCTTCGGGCACCGGGTCTACAAGACCGAGGACCCGCGCGCCACGCACCTGCGCCAGATGTCGCGGGAACTCGGCGAGGCATCCGGTGACGACACGTACTACCGGATGTCGAAGGAGATGGAGGAGGTCGTCTTCGAGACCAAGGGCCTCTATCCGAACGTCGACTTCTACGCGGCGACGGTCTACCACTACCTCGGCATCCCGACGGACCTGTTCACCCCGGTCTTCTCGGTCAGCCGCATGTCAGGATGGACCGCACACGTCATCGAGCAGCATGCCGACAACCGGCTGATCCGCCCGGACAGCGAGTACATCGGCGAGCGGGACCAGAAGTGGAAGCCGATCGCCGAGCGATGAGTCGGAATCAGAGGCGAGAGCGGAGGGTGGGTCGATGAACGCGCGAGCGGTGAACGCGAGCGAGGAACGCTGGGGACCGTATCCGCTGGTGCTGGCCGGCGCGGTCGCCGCGATGGTCTTCGCGGTGCTGCTGGACATGCCCGAGTGGGGCGGTTTCGCCCTCGGTGCCGTCATGACGCTGGGGGCACTGGCCCGGCTGGCCGGAGGTGGGCGGCTCGCCGTGCGCCGCAAGACCACGGACGCCCTCACCCTCGCCGTTCTCGGAATCGCCCTGATGGCGGGCGGGCTGATCCTCGAATTCCCGGCTCTCATGCCGATGCGATAGGTCAGACGAGCGGGTACGCCGCAAGGCGGTTGGCCCGGTCCGATAGCCTCAACGGCCAGTGAGCCTCAAAAAGGACTGTCTGGCCAATTTAGTTCAGAAGGGGAACCACACGCATGCCCAAGATCAAGGTAGAGGGCCCCGTCGTCGAGCTTGACGGCGACGAGATGACCCGGATCATCTGGCAGTTCATCAAGGACCAGCTGATCCTTCCCTACCTCGACGTCGACCTGAAGTACTACGACCTCGGGATCGAGCACCGCGACGCCACCGACGACCAGGTGACGATCGACGCCGCCAACGCGATCAAGCAGTACGGAGTCGGCGTCAAGTGCGCCACGATCACTCCTGACGAGGCTCGGGTCGAGGAGTTCGGCCTCAAGAAGATGTGGAAGTCCCCGAACGGGACCATCCGTAACATTCTCGGCGGTGTCATCTTCCGCGAGCCGATCATCATGTCCAACGTGCCGAGGCTCGTCCCCGGCTGGACCAAGCCGATCATCATCGGCCGTCACGCGTTCGGCGACCAGTACCGCGCCACCGACCTGAAGATCCCCGGCGAGGGCACCCTGACCCTCACCTACACGCCCAAGGACGGCTCGGAGCCGATCAAGCTCGACGTCTACGACTTCCCCGGCCCCGGCATCGCGATGGCGATGTACAACCTGGACGACTCGATCCGCGACTTCGCCCGCGCTTCCATGCGGTACGGCCTGTCGCGCGGCTACCCGGTCTACCTCTCCACCAAGAACACGATCCTGAAGGCCTACGACGGCCGCTTCAAGGACATCTTCGCCGAGGTCTTCGAGACCGAGTTCAAGGCCGACTTCGAAGCCGCCGGAATCACCTACGAGCACCGCCTGATCGACGACATGGTCGCCGCGGCGCTCAAGTGGGAGGGCGGATACGTCTGGGCCGCCAAGAACTACGACGGCGACGTCCAGTCCGACACCGTCGCCCAGGGCTTCGGCTCCCTCGGCCTGATGACCTCGGTCCTGCTCACCCCCGACGGCCGGACCGTCGAGGCCGAGGCCGCTCACGGCACGGTGACCCGTCACTACCGTGAGCACCAGAAGGGCAACCCCACCTCCACGAACCCGATCGCCTCGATCTTCGCGTGGACCCGGGGTCTCCAGCACCGCGGCAAGCTCGACAACACCCCCGCGGTGATCGACTTCGCGGACAAGCTGGAGCAGGTCTGCATCGAGACCGTCGAAGGCGGTCAGATGACCAAGGACCTCGCCCTGCTGGTCGGCGGCGACGCCAAGTGGCTGACCACCCAGGACTTCCTGGCGGCGCTGGACGAGAACCTGAAGAAGAAGATGGTCTGACCGCGTCAGGTCAATCCCCGACCGCGAGAGAAGGGCCGCCCCCACGGCGGCCCTTTTCCGTGTTTTCCCGCTGGTCGTACGGGATCACGGGGCCGCCGTGCTCCCGGGGCGGGGCGGCTCTTTTCCGTGTTGTACCGCTGGTCGTACGGGGTCACGGGGTCACCGCGGCCCCCAGCACGATCGGGGCGTCGGCGGGGAGGCCGGGCAGGGGGCGCGCCCGTCCGGTGACGGCGTCCACCCGGAAGAGGCCGAGGGGTTCGCCACCGTCCCTGGCACTCATCCTGACGACCACCTCGCGGGTGTCTAGCCAGCTCACCACCTCGGCGGTGGCGGGCCGCTCCGTCTCGGGGAGCGGGAGCCGCCTGAAGACCCGCCGCGACTCGGCGTCGATGACATGGAGACTGTGGGGGTCCTCGCCCTTCCCCGCGACGATCGCGGCGGAGTACCTACCGCTGGGAGAGTCGGCCCAGGTGCCGTACCTCTTGCCAAGCCAGGCGGCGACCTTCTCGGTCGGCGGCAGCTGCTCCGTGGGTACGGACGTCAGGTCACCGGTCGTGAAGTCGGTTCGCAGCCGCCGCTCGCCGAGCGTGACCGTGAAGTGGCGGCCGTTGGAGGAGACGCTCACCAGCGTGCCGTTCTCGGTGTCGGCGGAGGCGAGAACCGGCGACAGGTAGCGCTTCACCCCGCTGCCGAGGTCGTGGGCGACATAGCGGCGCTCCGCCGCGCTGAGGTAGGCGATGCGGCGCCCGTCATGGCTGATGGCGGGAACCAGTCGAGGGTGCTCCCCGCCGTCGCCGCGCGCGAGGCGCTGAGCGGCGTCGGGAACGCTCAGCGTCGACTCGCAGGGATCTGTGCCCTCGCACGGGGGAAGGCCGGGAGCGGAGTTCTCAGAGCCGCTGGGGACCAGTTTCAGGGTCCAGCCCGCGCAGGTCACGTCGCCGGCCCGTGCCGGGGACGTGTCGTCCGCCTGGACGCCCTGGCCGGGACAGCGGCCGGGGATCGCGTAGCGGATCACCGAGGAGGTCCGCGGCGCCTGCCACGGTGCCGGGGTGGCGCTCGGCGCGGGGCTGGAGGCCCGTACCGGCTCCTGGGCCTGCGCGGCGTGCGGCCGGTTCCGCTCGCCCAGCGCCGAGTTCCACACCTCCGCGCGCTGGAACATGACGAAGGCGGCGATCAGGCCGACCGGTACCAGCGTCGCCGCCACGGCGAGGAGGGCTCCCCGGTTGCGACGTCGCCTGAGCGTGCGCATGGACCGGGCGCTGAGGTCGGGAACCGACGCCTCGCCCGCCGCCGTGGCCATCCTGTTGACGAGGCGGGTCTCGTTCCCCTTGGTGAGGGTGTCGACCGCCTCGGTGATCTCCGCCTCCACCGTCTTCTCCGGCAGCCCGAGGACGGAGGCCATCTCGGCGCGGCTCCTGCCGTCGTGCAGGCAGGCGACGACGAGGAGGCGCTGCCGGGGAGGCAGCCGCACCAGAGCCGTCGGCCCGGCGGCGCTCGGCCGCGCCAGGAAGCGGCGGTAGAGCGCGATCTGGGCGTGCGTGGTGGGGTTCTCCCACACCGGTGGCGGCCAGGAGAGGGCGACCGTGTGGAAGGAGCGCAGGGCGAGGCGGATGGCCTGCTCGTGGCTGCCGGTGAGAAGGAGGGCGGTGCCGACGAGGGAACGCTGATCGCGCTGTACGAACTCGCGATAACCGATATATCGGCGCATGGAAGTTTTTGCTCCGGCTTGCCTGAGGGACGTACAACGGTAACGATCTAAGCGGCTGGAGCGCCAGATTGGGGTGAATGTCGGAGATTGGGGAGTGAACGTGTCTGGCATCTCACCATGACGAGGGCTGTGGACATGGCCACGTTGTAGGAAAACTGAGGTCACGTCGGGATAACAAAGGGAGGGTATGAGTCGTGGCGCCGTAAAGTTTGCCACGTCGGAGATTACGAGACCGTGGGGACGATGATGTCGGAGATCGCGCCACTGGAAGCGGGAGAGCCGCGCCAGCTCGGGCCGTTCCGTGTCGTCGGGAAGATCGGCGAGGGCGGGCAGGGCATCGTCTACCTCGGGATCAACGCCGCGGGGGAGCGGGCGGCGATCAAGTTGCTGCACGTGAAGTTCTCCGGCGACGCGATCGCCAGGTCCAGGTTCGCCAGGGAGGCGCGGGCGGCCCAGCGGGTCGCGTCCTTCTGTACGGCGGCCGTCCTGGACGCCGACCTCAAGGGCGACACCCCCTACATCGCGAGTGAGTACATCGAGGGCAGGTCGCTGAGCGAGGTCGTGGAGACCGACGGCCCCCTGCGGGGCGCCGCGCTGCAGCGGCTGGCGATCGGCACGGCCACCGCGCTCACCGCGATCCACCACGCCTCGATCGTGCACCGCGATTTCAAACCGGACAACGTGCTCATCGCCGCCGACGGCCCGAGGGTCGTCGACTTCGGCATCGCCCGCATCCTCGACTCCACCGGCACGATCACCAGCCGGGCCATCGGCACCCCCGCCTACATGGCGCCCGAGCAGATCTCCGGCTCCGCCGTCGGGCCGCACACCGACGTCTTCGCCTGGGGAGCGACCATCGCGTTCGCCGCGACCGGCGAGACGATCTTCGAGGGGAGGTCGATCGCCGTGGTGCTCAACCGCATCCTCAACCACGAGGTCGACCTCGGCTCGCTGCCGCAGCCGCTGCGCGGCGTGGTCACCTCGGCGCTGGCCAAGTCACCCGCCGACCGGCCCTCGGCGGACCAGATCCTGCTCAGGCTGCTCGGCCACCCCGAGACGGTGAACGCCTCGCCCGCGATCCTCACCCAGGGGGCCAAGGTCGCCGCCCCCGACGAGCTCCGCTCCCGCACCCGGGATCGCGACGAGTCCCAGGCTCGTGATCAGGGCCGCGACCGGCCCCGGTCCCGTGCCCAAGGTCCGGGCCCCGACGACGACGCGACCAGTCTGATGCGCACCCCGACTCACCGGACGAACGCCCCGGGTGAGCCGGTCCTGCCGTCCACCGGGTTCCGGATGGGAAACCCCGCCCAGGACCCGCCCCTCCGCCCTGGTCAGGAGGGCGCCGGTGCCGAGGGGCAGGAGGGCCGGACCAGGCGGCCGGGTCAGGGCGAACGCCGGGAGACCTCCGGCCGGGGCGACCTCCCGTCCGCGCACGGTCCCGCGGAGAACCCGTCCCACCCCGACCACCGCTCTCCGGAGCACCGCCTGTCGAGCTACCGGGAGTACCCCTCGTCCCCCGGGTACGGCGAGTACCCGTCCTCTCCCGGCTACCGGGAGTACCCCTCGTCTCCCGGGTACGGCGACAGCGTGGCCTCCCCGGAACAGGCGGGGGAGGTGCCGCCGCCCAGCTGGCAGGTGTCCGCGACCCTTGTCGGCGGGCCGGCGGCGCCACCGGCCCGTCGGCAGGGGAGGCGCTGGATCGCCATCGGGGTCGCCGTGCTGCTGATCGCGGGGGCGGCGTTCGCCGCGGTCCGCTGGTGGCCGAGGACCGTCTCCCAGGGCGAGCCGGAGCCGGCCGAGACCGCCCGCCCCTCGTACACCTCGGTGGTCGACAAGGCCGCCAAGACGGGCAGGCTCACCATCGGCGTACGCGACTTCCTGCCCGGCATCGCACTGAACAACGGCGGGAAGTGGGGCGGCTTCGAGATCGACCTGGCCCTTGAGATCGCCAAGGCGCTGGGGGTGCCGGAGAGCGGCGTCACCTTCAGGTCCACCGCCCGCGCGGAGCGGCCGAAGCTGCTGGCGGACGGTGACATCGACCTGGTGCTGGCGACCTACTCGATCAACGACACCGACGACGTCACCTTCGCGGGGCCCTACTACCTCGCCCACGTCGACGCCCTCGTCAAGGACGGCTCACCGATCGTGACCGTGAAGGGCCTGGAGGGCAGCCGGATGTGCGAGCCGGCCGCCAGCGTCTCCGTGGCCGTGATCCAGGACGTGGTCGAGCGGCTCACCCTGGTGCCCGCCAAGACCTACTCCGAGTGCGTCGACAAGCTGCGGGCCGGTGAGATCGATGCGATCCCCGGCGACGACCTGCTGCTGGCCGGCTTCGGCAACCGGGAGAGCATCCGCTACAAGCTGCTCGGCCTCAAGCTCACCGACGAGCGCTACGCGGTGGCGCTCAAGAAGGGCGACAGGCGCACCTGCGAGGCCGTCAGGGGAGCGATCGCCGCCCTCTACAAGGACGGCACGGTCCGCAGGCTGCTCGACAAGCACTTCTCCAGGGTCGAGTTCCCCGGACGGGAGAACGCCCGCCCCGCCATGGCCACCTGCGCCTAGTAGGGCGGCCGGGGGTCCTGTCCCCCGGGCGGAGGCCAGGGCTGTACGCGTGGCCGAGCTGGGTCGGTCCTGGTCGGCGGGTAGGGCGAAGAGCCGGATGTACAGGGGGCGCGCGTCCGGCGGAGCGTCTTTCGCGGTCGCCGCGCTTCTCACCGCGCCGGCCTGGCACCGCGCCCGCGGGTCCGTGCCCGCCACGCCGATTCCGCCGCCTGGAAGCCGGATGGGGGCACTCGCCCGACGGTCGTTCGTCGTGTGCGGGTAGCATCCGAGCGTCACAATTCATCCTTCGAGTGGGGGAAGGTCATGGCCCAGACTCCCGTAAAGGTCACCGTCACCGGCGCCGCCGGTCAGATCGGCTACGCGCTGCTTTTCCGCATCGCCTCGGGCCAGCTGCTGGGCGCCGACGTCCCGGTCAAGCTGAGCCTCCTGGAGATCCCGCAGGCGGTCAAGGCCGCCGAGGGCACCGCGATGGAGCTCGACGACTGCGCGTTCCCGCTGCTGAGCGGCATCGAGGTCACCGACGACGCGAACGCGGCGTTCGACGGCACCAGCGTCGCCCTCCTGGTCGGTGCCCGCCCCCGGACCAAGGGCATGGAGCGCGGAGACCTTCTCCAGGCCAACGGCGGCATCTTCGGCCCGCAGGGCAAGGCGATCAACGACAACGCGGCGGATGACATCCGCGTGCTGGTGGTCGGCAACCCGGCCAACACCAACGCGCTCATCGCCCAGCAGCACGCCCCGGACGTCCCGGCCGAGCGCTTCACCGCGATGACCCGCCTCGACCACAACCGCGCGCTCTCCCAGCTCGCCGCCAAGCTCCAGGTCCCGGTCAGCGAGATCAAGAAGATGACCATCTGGGGCAACCACTCCGCCACTCAGTACCCCGACCTCTTCCACGCCGAGGTCGGTGGCAAGATCGCCGCCGAGCTGGTCGACGAGGCCTGGCTGCGCGACACCTTCATCCCCACCGTCGCCAAGCGCGGCGCCGCGATCATCGAGGCCCGTGGCGCGTCCTCGGCCGCCTCCGCCGCCAACGCGGCGATCGACCACGTCTTCGACTGGGTCAACGGCACCGAGTGGACCTCGGCCGCGATCCCCTCCGACGGCTCGTACGGCGTGCCCGAGGGGCTCATCTCCTCCTTCCCGGTCGTCTCGCGCGACGGCAAGTGGGAGATCGTCCAGGGTCTGGAGATCGACGCCTTCTCCCGTGAGCGGATCGACGCCACGGTGCGCGAGCTCGAGGAGGAGCGTTCCGCGGTGCGTGAGCTCGGTCTCATCTGAGCGGACGCCTCCCAGTCAGCGCTCGAAGGGGGCCCCGGTGAACCGGGGCCCCCTTCGCGTCTCGGCTCACCGGAGTACGTCCGGCTCCCGGAGAGCACGGACGGCAGAGGGAAAAGGCGGCGTGTCGATCATCGCGGAGCGGTGTGTCCCGGCGTTCAATGATCACTTATGGTCGGGGGATCGCTGTTCAGGGAGCACGTCGCGGTACGGATCGTCGCAGGGGTGATCTGTCTCGTGCTCGCGACGGTACCCCGGGCGGCGTCGGCCTCGCCCGGCGACGAGGGCTGGGGCGGCGCCGACCTGTCGGTGCGGCTGACCGTCTCCCCGAAGCGCGCGCAACCGGGACAGCCGCTGACCTACCGTGCCGAGGTGCGCAACGCCGGCCCCGGAGACGCGGTGCTGCCGCTGCTCACGGTCCGGCTGCCCGACGGGGTGGAGGTGATCGGGGTCAACGTCGCCGAGTGCCTCCCCGGTGCCACCGCCGGTGAGGTGGTCTGCGCCGCGACGAAGGACGTCCCCGCCGGACAGACCGGTGGGGTGACGATCAACGGGGTGGTCAAACCCGGCGCGCGGGGCCCGCTGACGGCGAGCGCGACGCTCTCCTCCGAGGTCGTGGACGACGACGAGACGAACAACCACTCCCAGACGCTGACCGAGGTGGACGACGGTACGGACCTCGCGGTCAGGCTCTCGCGCGCGGCGCGCGCGGGCCGTCTGGTCACCGTGTCCGCGGTGGTGCGCAACCGCGGGCCGCGGCGTGTGCACGACGCCGGGGTCTTCTTCGACACCGGCGGCGCGCGCCTCATGTCGGCGAGGGGCGCGCGGTGCGACTCCCATCCCGCCTACGTCGGCTGCAGGCTGCGTACGGTCGGCGCGGGCAGGAGGGTGAGTTTCATGCTCGCCTTCGTGGCCCGCGGGCACGCGCCGCGGGCCGAGGCGACCGTCTACTCCCTGCGGCTGGGCGACCGCCGTCCGGCCAACAACACGGCCCGCTTCAGCCTGAGGTAGGCGTGGTCCTCCGAGTCGGCGGGTGGCCGGCGCCGGGTACGCGTCTCGGGCGTGGCGGGAGGCGGTCAGCCGATCAGGGCGGCCCAGGCGTCGGCGACGACGTCACGGAGCGACGGATGCTCCGGCTTCCAGCCGAGCTCGCGCCGGATCTTCTCGGCGGAGGCCACCAGCACGGCCGGGTCACCGGCGCGGCGCTCGCGCACGACCGCGGGGATCTCGTGGCCGGTCACCTCGCGGCAGACCGACAGCACCTCGGAGACCGAGAAGCCGGTCCCGCTACCCAGGTTGTAGATCTTGTGCTCGCCCGGCGAGCAGGCGTCCAGCGCCAGCAGGTGGGCCCTGGCGAGGTCGGCCAGATGGACGTAGTCGCGCACGCATGTGCCGTCGGGGGTCGGGTAGTCCGTGCCGAACAGGCTGACGGACTCGCGTCCGCCGAGCGGGACGGCGAGGATGTTGGGGATCAGGTGGGTCTCTGTGGTGTGACGCTCGCGGTAGACGTTGCCGTCCCCGGCGGTGTAGGCGCCGCCCACGTTGAAGTAGCGCAGGCTCACCGCGGCCAGGCCGTACAGCCCGGCGAACGTGCTCAGCGCGGTGTCGACCGCGAGCTTGGACGCGCCGTAGGGGTTGGTGGGCCGGGTCGGGTCGGTCTCCAGGATCGGGGAGCGCTCCGGCTCGCCGTACGTCGCGGCGGTGGAGGAGAAGACGATCCTGCCCACCCCGGCGCCCCGCATGGCGTCGAGCAGGGCCAGGGTGCCGCCGAGGTTGTGCGCCCAGTACAGGCCGGGCCGCTCCACGGACTCGCCGACCAGGGACTTCGCCGCGAAGTGCAGCACTCCGTCGATGCCGTTGAGCACCCCGGCGGCCTCGGTGATCGACCCCTCGACGAAGCGGGCGCCCGGTGGCACCGCGTCGGCGTGGCCGGTGGAGAGGTCGTCCAGCACGGTGACCTCGTGGCCCGCCTCGACGAGTTGTGCCGCCACGGCGCTGCCTATGTATCCGGCGCCTCCGGTGACGAGCAGCTTCACGGAGCCTCCTGTTTGATGTTGTTTGTACTTGTTTGTTTTTGTAACCCTACGCCAGCATATGCTGGCACATCAAATATCGGCCACCGCCGGAACGGGCGACCGCCATGACGGAGACGATCTCGTGAACAGCGTCCTGGCGAACATTGCCTTGGTCATGCTCTTCGTACTGATCGGAGGCTTCTTCGCCGCGGCCGAGATGGCCATGGTCTCCCTCAGGGAGAGCCAGGTCAGGCGGCTCGGCACCCGGGGGCGCCGGGGGGTGAGGGCCGCCAGGCTCGCCCGGGACCCCAACCGTTTCCTGTCCGCGGTGCAAATCGGCGTCACCGTGGCGACCATGCTCTCGGCCGCCCTGGGCGCCGACACCCTGGCCAGGGACCTCATCCCGGTGGTGACGGGCTGGGGGGTGCCGGAGGCCGTGGCGGACCCGCTCGCCCTGGTACTGGTGACGCTGGTGATCTCGTACACCTCGCTGGTCCTCGGCGAGCTCGCGCCCAAGCGGATCGCCAGGCAGCGGGCCGAGGGGATCTCACTGCTGGTCGCGCCGTTCCTCGACAGGATGGCCGCGCTCTCGCGGCCGATCATCTGGGCGCTGTCCAAGTCCACCGACGGGGTGGTGAAGCTGCTCGGCGGCGACCCGGGCACCGACCGCGAGGAGATCTCCACCGAGGAACTGCGCGAGATGGTGGTGGGCCACCAGGAGCTCACCGACGACGAGCGCCACCTGATCGGCGAGGTCTTCGCGGCGGGCAAGCGGCAGCTCCGCGAGGTGATGCTGCCGCGCACCGAGGTGGAGTTCATGGCCGCCGACACGCGGCTGGCCGAGGCGGCGATCCTGGCCGCGGCCATGCCGCACTCCCGCTTCCCCGTCTACCGGGACTCCTACGATGACATCGTGGGCTTCGTCCACATCCGTGACCTGCTCGACCCGGTGCTGACCGGCTCCATCGAGCCGATCAGCGAGCTGGTGCCGATCCGCCCGGTCAAGCTGGTCCCCACCAGCAAGCGGGTGATGGCCACGCTGTCGGAGATGCGCAGGGAGGGACACCACCTGGCGATCGTGGTCGACGAGTACGGCGGCACCGCGGGCATCGTCACCCTGGAGGACCTGGTCGAGGAGCTGATCGGCGACATCCGCGACGAGCACGACGTGGCGGACGAGCACGTCGCGCTGCCCGCGGGGGAGGTCGAGCTCGACGGGCTGGCCAACCTCGACGAGGTGGCGGCCGAGAGCGGGATCCGCCTGGCCGACGGCCCGTACGAGACCCTCGGCGGGTTCGTCATGTCGAAACTCGGCCACCTGCCCGCGCTCGGGGAGCGGGTGGAGATCCCCGGGTTCGAGTTGAAGGTCACCGACATGGACGGCCGCAGGGTCGCCAGGGTCAGGATCAAGCGGAGCACTTCACGGACCGAGGCACCGACCACTCCCGACAGCTGACAGAATTGGTGGCTATGGCCAGCCCTCGCGTCCTGTCGGGAATCCAGCCCACCGCCGACTCCTTCCACCTGGGAAACTACCTCGGTGCGGTGCGGCAGTACGTCGCGATGCAGGAGGGCTACGACGCCTTCTACTGCGTCGTCGACCTGCACGCGATCACGGTGGACTACCGTCCGGAGGAGCTGCGCAGGCGCTCCAGGGTCGCCGCCGCCCAGCTCTTCGCCGCCGGCCTCGACCCTGAGCGGTCCACGGTCTTCGTGCAGAGCCACGTCCGCGAGCACACCGAGCTGGCCTGGGTGCTGATCTGCCTCACCGGCATGGGCGAGGCGGGGCGGATGACCCAGTTCAAGGACAAGTCGGCCAAGCACGGCGAGAGCTCGGCCAGCGTGGGCCTGTTCACCTACCCGATCCTGCAGGCCGCCGACATCATGCTCTACCAGGCCAACAAGGTTCCGGTCGGTGCCGACCAGAAGCAGCACCTGGAGCTCACCCGCGACCTCGCGCAGCGCTTCAACCACCGCTTCGGCGAGACCTTCACGGTGCCCGAGCCGTACATCGTCAAGGGGGTCGAGAAGATCACCGACCTCCAGGAGCCGACCGCGAAGATGTCGAAGTCCTCCTCCTCGCCCGCCGGCATCCTCGACCTGCTGGAGCAGCCGGGGCCGCTCCGCAAGAAGATCATGCGCGCGGTCACCGACACCGGTTCCGAGGTCCTCGCCGACGACGACAACAAGCCGGGCATCACCAACCTGCTGCGCATCCAGTCCGCGCTGAGCGGGACTCCCATCGGTGAGCTGGAGGCCCGCTACGTCGGGCAGGGGTACGGCACCTTCAAGAAGGACGTCGCCGAGCTCGTGGTCGACACCTTCACCCCGATCCGCGAGCGGACCGAGAAGCTGCTCGCCGACGAGGCCGAGCTCGACAGGATGCTCGCCGTCGGGGCCGCGCGGGCCCGCGCGGTGGCCGCCGAGACCATGGCCAAGGTCCGCGACCGGGTGGGCTTCCTGCCCACCCCGTGACCCTCCGGGTACGCACAGCTGCTTTTTCGCCGCCGTCCACGATCGGGACGGCGGTGACTGGGTAGGGGGCGCACGTGGCAAGTGTGATGGAACGTGTGCAAGCGGGTCGTGAACGGTTCAGAGCGGTGCTGGGCACGGCCCGGATCAGGTGGCCCTGGTTCGACCATCTGGTCAGGACCTTCCAGCGCTACCAGATCCAGTCCGGCGACCGGCTCGCGGGAGCGATCAGCTACTTCGCCTTCCTGTCGTTCTTCCCGATCATCGCGCTGGCCTTCGCGGTGTTCGGCTACTTCCTCTCCATCAGGCCCGACGCCACCGAGACCCTGCGGAAGGCGATCAACCAGTACCTGCCGGGTCTCGCCGACAAGCTGCCGATCCAGGAGATCGCCGACTCGCGGACGAGCGCGGGCGTCATCGGCCTGCTCGGGTTGCTCTACGCCGGGCTTGGCGCGATCGACGCCCTGCGCGGCGCGCTGCGCGAGATCTCCATGACCACCGAGCCGCCGCTCAACTTCCTCCTGGCCAAGCTCAGGGACCTGTCGGCGCTCGTCCTCCTCGGCACCACCATGGTCGCCTCGGTGCTGGTCGGCGGTTTCGCCACCCAGGCCGGCGGGACCGTGGCCGAATGGCTGGGGCTGTCGGAGTCGGCGGTCGGCAGGGGCACGATCTGGCTGGTCGGCGTGACGGTCAGCGTCCTCGCCGACGTCGTCGTCTTTCTGATCATCCTGCGCTGGCTGGGACGCTCCAGACAGCCGCTCCGGGTGCTGCTGCGCGGCGCCCTGTTCGGCGCGGTCGGCTTCGCCCTGCTCAAGCAACTCGCGGCGCTGCTCCTCTCGCACATCCTGAACAACCCCGTCTACGGGGTGTTCGCCGTGGTGGTCGGCCTGCTGGTCTGGATCAACCTCTCGGCCCGGGTCATCATGTACACCGCCGCCTGGACCGCGACGGCCTCCCTCGGCCCCCCGCCCTACCCCACTCCGATTCCGGCCAACGCCGTCCCCAACTGATCTGGGCATCGCCCTTGATCTGCCCTACCTAATATCATGCTTGCCGATATATGCTGTGAGGCATGACTCCAAGGGCGATGACGGAGCCCGCGTTCCTCATCCTCACCGCGCTGGTCGATGCGCCGTGTCACGGCTACGGCATCGTGCGGGAGGTCGAGCAACTGTCCGGCGGGCGGGTCCGGCTCAAGGTCGGCACGCTGTACGGCGTGCTCGACCGGCTGGCGGGCGACGGGCTGGTGGCTCTCGACCGTGAGGAGGTCCAGCAGGGGCGGCTGCGCCGCTACTACCGGCTCACCGACGCGGGGTCGCGGACGCTGGAGGCCGAGGCCGTCCGGCTCGCGGAGAACGCCAGGACCGCGGTCGACCGCCTCCGCGCCAGGCGCGGGCGTCCGTCCGTCGCGGGCGGGCCGGCGTGAGACCGGGCACTCCGGGTGACCCGGCGAAGCCGCCCGATGAACTCGTGAAGACCGGCGAGAGGACGATTTCACCGATGAACGAGCAGCGCGATGCCTCAGCCGCCTCCGGGGCGGTGCGCCGGTGAGCGGGCGCGACGGTGACCCGAGGCGATTCGGATACGCCGCCGGCAGGGTGGCGGCAGGTGAGCGGGCGGTGCGCCGGTGAGCCTGCTGGAGGAGCGCTACCGCTACTGGCTGCGTTTGCTGCCCGCCTCCTACCGCGCCGAGCGCGAGGAGGAGATGGTCGCCGTCTTCCTGGAGGGCTCGCCGGACGTCTCGGACGCTGACGGGCCCCGGCCCCGCTGGTCGGAGATCGCCAGTGTGGCCGCGCTGGCGGTCCGGGTCCGCCTCGGTGGCGCGGGCGCGGCGCCGAGGTCCCTCGCGTGGGGCGAGACGGTCCGCCTGGTGGCTCTACTGGGGCTGCTCTTCCCGGCATTCTTCGCGATCCTGACCGTCGTGGCCGCCTTGCACATGTACGGGGTGATCGGCACGGTCGATTCTTCGCTCGCCCAGGTGACAGGACCCCTCGGATCGGTTGAGCGGCTCGCGAACATTCTGCGGAGCCTGGCCGGAGCCATCTGGATCGCGCCCTTCGTCGCGCTCGTCCTCGGCCATGTGCGCACGGCCAAGGCGCTGGCTCTCCTCGCCTTCGTGGCGGATCTGCTCGTCCTGACGGATTCGGTCAGGCGGGGCCTGTTCGAGGCACTGGCCTGGTCGCTGATGCCGGTGGTCACTCTGTCGGCTCTGTGGGCCGGCTACCACCGTGATGCCCGGCCGGCTCGCCGCCCCCTGTGGCTGCTCGTGCTGCCCCTCGCCGGGGGCATCGTGTTCGACGTGCTGTTCCGGCTGGTGGCGGCCCCGGACATGCCGGCCTGGTGGTGGCCATGGCTCGACCCCCTCGGACTGGCGAGCACGTTGATCCTGGGCGCGGGCATCGGCTACGGGTATGTGCACCTCCGTTTTCCCGCCCGGCGCACGCCCTCGTGGCCGCTGGCCCTGGCGATCCTGGCGGTGCCGGTGCTCTGCGCCCGCCTCGCCGGGCTGAACCACGGCTTCGACGCCGCCGACGAGGTGAGCCGGATCATCATGCTCAGCACGCTCGGCCAGACGGCGGTGCTCCTGCTCGTCGCCCTGGTGCTCACCGCCCTGGGATCGCTGGCCCTGCCCGCCGCCCAGGGCCCGTCGCCAGAGCCTCCCCGGATGACGTATCCGTGACCCCGGTCGTGTTCCGCGGATCGTCGCCATGGCCACGAT
>NZ_JBEOZN010000030.1:0-79434 GCF_040298085.1 Streptosporangium sp. NPDC001681
GTCCTGCCAGGGCAGACGACCGGCCGCCGGGCGACATCACATGAAGGCCACCGCTGACCGTCCGCACCAGCCCACAACGACAACGGCCACCCGACCGGGGCCGGCGACCGACCCGCCGCACCACACGTCCGCGCCCCGTTCAGGGAGCGCGGCCGCGCCGTCTCCGTCGCCTCTCGCCGGGCACGGCCGAGGTCAGGTGGCGGGAGGATCCGCCAGCTGGGTACGGATTTGGGCGGCGATCGCGGGTGGCATCGTGTCGGCCAGTTCGAGCGCCTCCTCCGAGACGCTCAGCGCCGCCTCGGTCTCGCCGACGGCCGAGTACGCCTCGCTGAGCATGACCAGGACGCGGACCACGTGGAACGGCGCGTCGATCTTGTGAAACAGGCCGAGGGCCTGGTGGAAGCGGCCGATGGCCTGTTCGGTCTGGTCGGTGGCCAGCGCCAGCTCGCCGAGGCCGAGCACGACCCGCGCCTCGGCCAGTTTCTCTCCCATGGTGCTCGCCAGTTCCAGAGCGCGCTGGAGCGTGAGGTCGGCCTCGGCGAAGTCGCCCTGGCGCAGCCGCGCGATGCCCAGGCCGTGCAGGGCGTAGGCCTCTCCGGTCGGGTCCCCGATGTTGCGTACCGTGGTGAGCGTCCGCTCGAAGACCTCGGCCGCCGACGGCAGCTCTCCCGAGCGGAGGTAGGTCTCGCCCAGCCGGTGCAGGACCTGTGCCTCCACGCGCCGGCTGCCGCCGACCCTGCTGAGTTCCAGCGCCTCGCTCAGCAGTCGCTTGGCCGCGTCGAGGTCCTCGCAGTCCAGTCTGATCTGGGCCACGCTGTGCAGCACGTAGGCGGAGGCGACCTGGTCATCGGTCCTGCGGAAGATCGTCAGCGCGCGTTCGTAGCGTTCCACGGCGTCGTCGAGTCGGCCGCTGATCCGGTCCAGGAAGGCGATGTTGCGGATGACGAGGGCCACGCCGAGGTCGTCGCCCGCCTCCTCGAACAGTTCCGCGGCCGCCTCGAAGTCGCGGCGCGCGTCTCCGAACCGCTGCTCGGCGATGTAGAGCGAGCCGATCGAGTAGAGCATCGCCGCCTGCCCCCTGCGGTCCCCCGCCCGCCGGGCGGCGGCCAGCGCGACCTCGTGGGTCTCCCGCCAGTCGTCGAAGTAGATCCTCGACTCGAACAGGGTCACGGCGCTGATCGCGAGATCCCAGCAGAGCTCGACGAACCCGGCCTGCGCCGCCTGGCGGATCCCCGCGACCAGCGTCAGCCGCTCGCGCTCGTACCAGGGCAGGGGGGCCATGACCAGCTTCTCGACCAGCCGGTCGGGCAGCGACCAGCGCGGGGCGTCGCTGTGCACCTGCACGTAGTCGCCGCCGTACTCGCGGCGGTGCGCCTCCCCGGTCAGGAAGAGCAGTCCGCCGAGCACCCTCTCCAGCGCGGCCTTGCGGTCGGCGACCGCCTCCTCGGTGGCGAGGCGCTCGCGGGCGAAGACGCGGATCAGGTCGTGGAAGCGGTACTGGCCGTGCACGCCGTACCCGGTGTCCGTCGCCTCGATCAGCTGGGTGTCGGCCAGGTCGTCGAGCAGGTCCTGGGCGTCCGCGGGGTCGCTGTCGAGCAGCGCGGCGGCGACCCAGCCGGAGAAGTGCCGGAACTCCAGGATGGCCAGGCGCCTGAACAGCCTCCGCGCGTCCTCGCTGACGCTTTCGTAGGTCAGGGAGATGCTCGCCCTGATGCCCAGGTCCCCGTGCTTGAGCTCGTCGAGCCTGCGGGTCTCGTCTTCGAGCCGGCCCACCAGCTGGTCGATCGTCCAGTGCGGGCGGGCCGCGAGCCTGGCGCCCGCGATGCGCAGCGCCAGCGGGAGGTGACCGCAGAGGTCCGCCAGCCGGGCCGCCGCCTCGTGCTCGGCCTGTACCCGTTCGACGCCCGCGATACGGGAGAGCAGGTCGACCGACTGCCGCGAGTCGAAGAGGTCCACGTCGAGGTGGGCGGCACCGGGCAGGCCGGCCAGCCGGGTCCTGCTGGTGATTATCACCGCGGCCTCGGGATTGCCGGGAAGCAGGGGCAGCACCTGGCTCTCGCTCCTGGCGTCGTCCAGGACGATCAGCATCCTGCGTCCGGCGAGCAGCGCGCGGTACATCTCCGCCCGCTCGTCCACCCCGTCGGGGATGGCGGTGCCCGGCACGCCCAGCGCCCGCAGGAAGCGTTCGAGCACCTGCCCGGAACCGAGCGGGCGTGACTCCCCTCCGTGCAGGTCGGCGAAGAGCTGGCCGTCCTCGTAGCGGCCGGCGACGCTGTGCGAGACGTGCACCGCGATCGTGGACTTGCCGATCCCCGGCTTGCCGACCACGGCGATGATGGGCACGGCGAGTCGCTGCCGGTCCTCCGCGGCGAACGTGAGCTGCCTGCGGATGGCCTCGACCAGTTTGATCCGGCCGGTGAAGTCCGCGATGTCGGTGGGAAGCAGCCGGGGCACGGTCCGGTGCGCGACCGGCACCTCGTTCGTCTCCCCGTGACGCTGGAGCTGCTGCGGTTGTTGCTGCTGCCGCTCCGGCGGGTCAAGGCTCTCGTCGGAGGTGAGGATCGCGTACTCGAGTTGCTGCAGGCTCTCGTTGGGCTCGATGCCCAACTCGTCGATCATCGTCTGGCGGGCGCGGCGGTAGACCGTCAACGCCTCCGCCTGGCGCCCGGAGCGGTAGAGCGCGAGCATCAACTGGCCGCGTAGCCGCTCCCTGAGCGGATGTTCCTCGACAAGCTCGCTGAGCTCGCCGACCAGCTCGTGGTGCCTGCCGAGTTCCAGCTCCAGATCGACGCAGTCCTCGTTGGCGTTGATCCGGCGCTCGGTCAGCCTGCTGACCGCCGCCTGCACGAGCCGGCTCTCCTGGCCGTCGAGGGCGGGGCCCCGCCAGAGGGCGAGCGCGTCCCGGTAGTGTCTGACCGCCTCCTCCGGGTTGCGGTTCTCGCGGGCCTGGCGGGCCTGGCTCAGCAGGTTCTCGAAGTTCTGGGAGTCGAGCTGCCCCTCGGTGACCCGCAGGGTGTATCCCTGGGAATGGGTCGCGATGACGTCGAGGTTGCCGTGGGCGGCGAATAATCGCCGGAGTGAGGAAATGCAGATCTGCACCTGCGCGCGCGAGGTACTGGGAAGGTCGTCGCCGTAGATCGCGTCGGTCAGTCGCCCGATGGTGACCATGCGATTGGCCTCCAGCAGAAGGCAGGCGAGAACCACCTGTTGCCGGGGTGCCCCCAGATCCAGGCGCTGGGAACCGGCCACGACTTCCAGAGGACCGAGGATCCGATACTCCACCCGAATCTCCTTACAGAGTCGCGGCCTGTCCAGGAAATCACCGCATGGTTTTGCGTAAGAGAGACGTCAGGCACCTGACCATTAACTTAAACCCAGGGAAAATATACCGAATCCCAACCGTCCATAACCCTGAACACATAACCCAGTGATCACGACGGGTGATTTTATGTGTATGAACCGCTGTCTGCCCGGGATCATACAACGTCGCCGGGTGGAGAACCAGGGGGGTTTGTTAAGGTCTGACCTGACTTGCGACTAACGGGTGGGTTTGAGACGCGAAGAAGCGGCCGGGCCTTGGACGGCTCCGACCGCTCCGGCGGATCCCCGCCGCCGGTGACCACCGGGCGGGGGGGTGCAGTTCAGCCCCAGGGGGTGTTGCTGGCGAGCACCACGGTCTCCGGGGACCCGCCGGCGGCGACCGCGGGGAGGACGGCGGTGAGGCCGAGGCACCCCAGGATGGCGGCGGCGGCGACGATGGACCGGAGAGCGTTGGAGCTAGCGAATTTCCGCATTTTCTGCACCTCTTGTCGTGTCTTTCTGGCTGCTGTTCGCCTGTCTGCTTCAAAACGTAGGCAGCCCCCCTATCCAGCCTTTATCCGATCTCTTCTGATCCGGCATCCGCCCCATTCGCCGGCGAAAGATAGGGAGCGGTAGCCGATGGATAGCGGGCCGAAAGCGGACGGATAACGCTCCGGTGGAACCTGATGGGACCGAGGTCGCGTGATACGGGTCACGCGGCCCCGACCAGAAGATGGGTATCCTCACCATGAGCATCGCCACGCAGGCACTTGACGGCGTCTACGGCCGATCCGCGGCCGGTGTCCGAGCTCGCCTGGAGCGAGCCGTGGGCGCGGACTGGCAGCAGGTCTCCGAGGGAGAGACCGACATCGAGGGAAACGTAAAAGAATGGATGGACGAATTCATGGAGCGCGGGCTCTATCGTCTCGTCCTCGCCACCGACCACTATTTCGCCGGGCTTGGCATGACCACCTCCTATCCGGAGGTCACGGTGATGTTCAGAATGCACGACGAGTGCATGCCCTATCACATCCAGGTCGTGCTGGCACCGCACTCGTACACGACGTATTTCGGCGTCCGCGGTTGACTCCGCGAGCGGCGGAGTCCGTTCTCCTGAGGGAAGCGAACATGCCTGTTCAACAATTGGCGGTACCTGGCCCCCACAACCCCGGAGCCGACGAGGGCACGCCCTCGGTCGTCGCCCGCTGCCTGAGCAACTTCCGTCTGGAGGTCGACGGGCAGGCCGTGTCACACTGGCGCGCCGGCAAGGCCCGGGCCCTGTTCCAGTACCTGCTGGTCAACCGTGATCGGTTCGTCCACCGGGACCGGCTGCACGAGGTGCTGTGGCCGGAAAGAGCGGACCACCACTCCAGTTCGCTCAAGGTGGCCGTGCACGGCGTACGCCGGGTGCTCAACGAGTTCGAGGACAGGGACGGTTTCACCCTGCTCCACCAGAACCACGGCTACCTGCTGCGGACGAACAGCGCGTGGGTGGACATCGAGGAGTTCCAGCGCGCCTTCGACCGGGGCCGGGACGCCTGGGTCGCCAAGGACCACGACACCGCGATCGCGTGGTTCCAGCGCACCGCCGACCTCTACATCGGTGACTTCCTCACCGGCGAGACCGGCGGCTGGATCAACGAGCAGCGGCAGTGGATGCGCGGGACCGCCCTGCGCGCGCTGTCCGCGCTGCGCAGCGAGTCGCTGGAACGAGAGGACTGGCCGGCCGCGATGCACTGGTGCCGCCGGACCCTCGACGTCGACCCCCACCACGAGGCCACCTACCAGACCCTGATGATGATGCACGGCGAGCTCGACGAGCTCGGCCGCGTCCTGAGCTGGTACGAGGTGTGCCGTCACCGGCTCCGCACCGACCTCGGGGTGGAGCCGAACGAGCGCACCGAGCGGCTGCTGGCCGCGCTGATGCGGGGCCGGAGCCGGCCGCCGTTGACCGGACGGTGACCATGACGACTCCGTCGTGGGAGATGGGATCGCGTTCCGCCGTTCCCGGCCCGGGAGGCTCCGTCACGGACGGGGGGCCCGACCTGGAGCGCCTGCGCGCGGCGGTCGGCGAGTTCGCCGGCTACACCGCGGCCGAGCGGTCCTGGGAACGGCTGCTGCTGGCGACCGGGCCGTGGGTCGATCCGGCGCTCGCGGCCCATCGCCGGGCACTGCTGACCTGGTTGAACGCCTGGGGGTGCCGGCTGCGCTACCCGCGCGAGGGCGAGCCGGACGTCTTCTGTGCGGAGACCGGCGCCTGGTGGGAGCGCTGGCGGGATCGCCTTCCCGGCCGGGACGTCGCACTCGCCCAGCTGGGCGACGCCGAGATCGACGCGGTGGGCGAGTGCTACGCGGACCTCGCGGCGATGCGGGCGGCCCCCGGGTCCAGACCCCGCTCGCTGGGGCCGACCGCGGCGACCAAGATGCTGCACGCCCTGCGCCCGCGAGCGCTGATGCCCTGGGACGCCGCCATCGCCGACGCCCTGCACGGTGCCCGTACGGCCGACGCCTACCGCGCGCACCTGCGGCTGGGCCGCCAGTGGGCGCGGCGCCTCCTTTCGGAGGCCGGTCTCGGCGAGGAGGCCTTGGCGGTGCGGCTGGGCCGCCCTGGCCGGCCGCTGGCGAAGATGCTGGACGACTACTGCTATCTGGTGTTCACCGCGACGACCTGACCGGGTGTCGCGGTGACGTTCACCGCGCCCCGGCCAGGCCCTCTTCCCATGGTCAGCGCAGTGACCTGACCAGGCTTCGCGCGGCCGTGCGGCTCGCGGCGAGCACCGTCTTGCCCGCGCCGCCGCTGCCCCCGGTGAAGGTGTAGACGCCCTTCGCCAGGGGGCGCAGCGACAGCCCGCCCGTGGGGTGGTAGCACTCGACCGCGGTGACGGCCCTGACCCCCCCACCTGGCGGGCGGTACCCGATCCTGGACTCGGCGACGTCCAGGATCCTGCTGGTGAGGGCGGGGTCGATCGGCACGGTTCCAGGGGTGATGTCCCATCTGTCGGTGGGCAGCCCGAGCAGGATCCTTCCCTCCGCGTACGTCCTGCCGTACAGGCCGGACGTGTCGTCGACGAACGCGCCGGGGTTCCTCCCGGCCGCGGGCCCGAGCACGTACTGGATCACCTTGGTGCGCAGTCCCGCGTCCGACAGGCCGGTGCGGGCGAGCAGGTCCTGAGTCCAGGCCCCCGCCGCCACCACAACGGCGTCGAACCTGGCCGGGCTGCCCTCTGCGGGGCGAACCTCGGCCTCCGCGGTGATCCCGTCGACCTGCCCGTCGGTGACGAACGCGCCCGACCGGGCGAGTTCGACCAGGAGCCGGTCGCGGAAGCCGTTCGGGGAGAGGTAGCCGGCGCGTTTCTCGACGACGGCCACGCTTCCCTCGGGCAGCTCGCGGAACGTGCCGCGGCTGCTGAGCTCCTCGCCGCCGATCAGGGAGATCGAGCCGGGCAGACGGCTGCGCACCAGTTCCACCAGGCCCTCGGTGCCCGGCCCCAGACCGGGGAGCAGGTACACCGAGCCGGTCTCCCGGTAGGAGGCCCACTGGCGCAGCTCCGGACTCGACTGGAGCTCGGCCAGGCTGTCGGCGGCCTCCAGGCAGAGTGCGGGATCCGGTTCGAACGCCCTGGTCAGGCCGCCTGAGGCGGAGCTGGCGTCGGCCCGCCTGTGCGGCTCTCCGGTGTACAGGTGGACGGCGCTGCCCCTGATGACCTCGCACAGCCGCCAGGCCAGCATGGCCCCCGCGATCCCACCGCCCACAACAGCGATTCTGAGCATCTCATCCCTCCGTTCATGTCGCCGAGGCGGTCGCGGGCCGCGACTCGTCGGCCTTGTGCGGGTCACGCATGCCGATCAGGCCCGCCACGGTCGCGATCGCGGAGACCAGGGCCGCCCACAGCCACACCGAGCGTCCGACCTGGAACCACACCAGGGTTCCGATCACCGGCCCGATCGCGGTGCCGAGCCCGAAGACGCTCTGCATGGCGCCGATGTAGCGGCCGCGGAGCCGTTCGGGGCCGGCCAGGGCGGGGTAGGCGAACGTGGTGGGCCCGCCGATGATCTCCGAGAGCGTCCAGACCAGGGTGCCGATCATGAACCAGATCGGGAGCGGGGATATCGCGTAGATCGCGTAGCCGACCGAGACCAGGCCGAGGCCGAGCAGCGCGGTCAGCCGGATCGGCCACTTCTGCACGACCTTCGTCATCGCCAGCTCGCAGGTGATGACGATGAAGCCGTTCAGCGAGACGGCCGCGCCGTACCACCACAGGCTGATCCCGGCGGCGGAGATGTCCAGCGGCAGGGTGGCCGTGTACTGGCAGTAGACGATGGAGGTGAGCAGCATCGCGAGCAGGTAGACGCTGTAGCGCCAGTCGGCGAACACCGCGAGGTAGCCGGAGCGGCCCCGCGTCGCCGGGTCCGCCTCCGCCGCCACCGCCTCCTGCTCCTTCGCCACGTACGCGGCGTGCGCGGCGCGCTTGGGCAGTGCGAACATCACAGTGACGCCGAAGATCAGCGCCGCGGCGGCCTCGCCCCAGAAGAGCGCGTTGTAGGAGACGGACAGCAGCGCGGCGCCGATCAGCGGGGCGGCGGTCATGCCGAGGTTCAGGCCGAGCCGGTACATCGCCGTGATCATCACGACCCGGTGCCTCGGCGTCAGCTCGGTCAGCATGGTCTGGGCCGCCGGCCGGTAGAACTGGCCGACCGTACTGACCAGGAAGACCGCGGCGAGCAGCAGCGTGTAGGTCGGGGCGTAGAGGATGGACACGATCAGGGCCGCTGAGCCGGCCATGCTGATCAGCGTGACCGTCCGGGCACCGAGACGGTCGGACAGCGATCCGCCGGCGAACGAGCCCACCACCGCACCGGCTCCGTACACGCCCAGCGCCAGCCCGGCCTGGGTGGCGGAGAAGCCCCGGTCGGTCAGGAAGAGCACCAGGTAGATCTGGATGAACGCGGCGAGCCTGCTGATGAAGCCGCCGAAGAGCAGCGCCTTGACGGCGCGCGGGGTCTCCCGCAGGGTGACGAACACCCCGTCGTCCGGCTTGGCCGGGGGCTCAGGAGGCATGTTCTTCTCGTTCTCGATAACGGCGGTCACGCTGTTGCCCTCACCTTCAGGCAGGCCTCGGCGGCGTCCAGCGCCGCCCGGCATTCGTCGACGGTCTCTGACAGCGCGGTGGCGTAGGCGATACGCCCCCACAGGGTGCCCTTGGGCGGTGGTGAGACGGTCGCCCCGGGGGCGACCACCGGGACCGCCCTGTCGATCTCCGGGGGCAGGCCGGTCTCGTCGAACTCGATCGACTCGATCGTGGTGTCGTCCTCGGCGACGTAGAAGAAGCGCACCCCGCCCACGAGCTTGCGCTCGGGGGCGAGTGCGGGGGTGCGGCCGCAGGCCACCGCGGCGGCGGCCAGGCCGGGGTTGATCCCGGTGGTGAGTAGCCCGAGGTAGGGGATCATGTCCCCGCCCAGGCGGGCGTTCACCTCGATGACGCGCAGTCCCCTGGAGGAGAGCTTGATCTCGGTGTGGGTGAACCCGTCGGTGAACCCGAGAGCGGTGTGCGTGTCCTGCAGGACGCGGCAGAACTCCGGGTCCTGCAGGAGCGCGTCCTGGGCGTCGACGAAGTGACCCACCTCCTCGCAGTACGGCTCGTAGCCCAGGACCTTCCTGCCGAGGAAGAGCGGGGTCACCACGCCGCCCTGGACGACGGCGTCCACGCTGACCTCGGGGCCGTCGGCGAACTCCTCGACCAGGACGGGAATCTCGTAGGTCGCCCCGTCGGGGACCGTCAGCTCCCGGACGAAGGCGAACCGCTCCGCCAGCTCCGAGGGGTCCTCGACCCTGATCACACCCAGGCTGCCGCCGAGGCCGCGCGGCTTGAGGATGGCCGGATAGCCGACCTCCTCCGCGGCCCGCAGGGCCTCTTCCAGCGTGGCGACGGCCAGCGACCTGGGCTGCGGCACGCCGAGTGCGTCGAGCGCGACACGGGTGCGGTGCTTGTCGCGGCAGCGGCGCACCATCTCGGGGTCGCCGCCGGGCAGGCCGAGGGCCTCGGAGACGTACGAGGCGGCCAGGATCCTGGCCTCGTCCCAGCAGAGCACCCCGTGCACGGGTTCGCGGGCGGCCAGCTCCAGTGCGACGCCTGCCATCGCGGGGCCGTCGGTCGTGTCGGCGACCACGGTCCAGCCGGTGACGTACTCCTGTTCCCAGCCGGGTTCGGCGGTCACCAGGAGGTGAATGCGGTATTCGGTGGCGATGGAGCGCAGCAGGTACTCGCGGTAGTGCCGCATTCCCGTCGAGACCACCAGGATCAGCGGCCTGGTGTCGGTGGTCATCTCACGCCTCCTTGGCGGTGGTCACGAGCTCCCGGTCGGAGCCCTGCAGTGTGTCGAAGAACTCCTCGCGGACGGACTCGTCCTCGGTGGGGGCGATCCGGGAGGCCGCGTAGCGGAGCAGGGGCGGCGCCATCATCGAGGTCACGACCGCGACCAGGACGATGACCGTGTAGGACGCGGTGGTGAGCACGCCCAGGCGGAGACCGACCATCGCGATGATCACTTCGATCACGCCGCGGGAGTTGAGACCCGCGCCGAGGGCGAGGGCCTCCCAGCGGGTGCGCCTGGCGATGCGCGCCCCGAGGTAGGCGCCGGCGAACTTGGCGGCGATGGCGACGGTCAGCACCACGATCCCCGCCACCAGTACGGGCGGCTTGGCCAGCTCGGTCAGGTCCATCCGCAGGCCCGCCGTGGCGAAGAAGATCGGTGCCAGCACCGCGGCGACGAGCGTCTGCAGGGGGGCCAGTCTGGCGACCTTCAGGTCCGGCGAGGAGCCGACGAGCGCGCCGCAGATGAAGGCGCCGAGGATGGCCTCGAACCCCATCGCCTGGGTGGCCGCGGCCGAGAGCAGGATCATGATCGCCACCGCGGCGATGGTGGTGGCGCTCCCGCCCCGGTCGGCGGCGCGCAGCACCCTGGCGACCACCCGGCGGCCGAGCAGGACGGCCACCAGCACGAGCGCGGCGAGCAGCGCGATCGCGGTCAGCGCGGCCTGCCCGGTGCGTGCCCCGGCGGTGGCGAGCGCGGAGACCACCGAGAGCAGCAGCCAGCCGACCACGTCGTCGACGACCGCGCTGCTCAGGATGAGCTGGCCGATGTCGCGGTGGAGCAGGCGCATCTCCATCAGCACCTTGGCGATGACGGGGATGGCGCTGACGCAGAGCGCGACGCCGAGGAAGAGCGCGAAGACCGTGTGGTCGACGCCCTCGGCGATCATCTCGGCGGGGGCCAGGAAGCCGATCCCGACGCCGAGGACCAGCGGGATGATCAGTCCCATACCGCTGATCCAGGCGGCGGTCCTGCCCTGGCGGCGGATGAAGCCGAGGTCGAGGTGCATGCCGGTCAGGCCCACCAGCAGCAGGACGCCGAGCTGTCCGACTGCGTCGATCATGTGGAATCTGGCCGGGTCGGTGGGGAGCAGCCAGGCGGAGAAGTCGGGGGCGACGTTGGCGAGCAGCGAGGGCCCGATCAGGATGCCCGCGCTGAGCTCACCGAGCAGGGCGGGCAGCCCGAATCTGACGGAGAGGCGGCCCAGGACGGTGGCCAGGCCGAGGAGCAGCCCGAGTTGCAGCAGCAGGATCATGAGGTTCTGCGCGGGGATGACGGCGATGGGTGCCGCGGCGAGGGTCATGGAATCAGCCACCGTTCTCGACGTAGTACCAGTTCTCCGGGCTGATCATCCCGAAGGGGTTGATCGGCTCGAAGCCCCGGAGGTTGTTGGCCACCTCGAACAGCCGCAGCGAGAAGTTCGGGATGAAGATGACCGGGACCTGCTCGGCGATGTAGTCCTGGTACTCGTAGAGCGCGGCCGGGTCGTCGCTGGTCAGGGTGCGGTCGATGAGCTCGTCGGCCTTGGGGTCGGTGTAGTGGCCGAAGTTGCCGCCGGCGTCGGTCCGGAACAGGATCTCGCCGCTCGGGTAGTGGTACACCCAGCCGCCGCCCCAGGTGCTCAGCTCCCACAGGCAGGGGCTGTCGGGTCCGGCGACGCAGGGGGCGTCCTCGGCCACCAGGACCGAGCCGTAGACCTCCTGGAGGCGCAGCTCGATGCCGGCCTTGACGGCGTCGTCGCGGAACTGCTCCATCAGCCGGGTGAGCGCGGGCCGGCCCTCGGCGTACCTGAGGGAGAAGCTGAGTTTGGTACCGCCGGGGATGCCCGCCCCGGCCTGGCCGGGCCCTTCTCCGGGGTTGACGCAGACGGCGGGCGTCACGCTGGTGTCCCAGCCGTTGGCCTCCAGCAGCTCGCGGGCCCGGTCGGGGTCGAAGGGCAGGATCGGCGCGCCCTGCAGGGTGGGCGAGACCAGGTCGCTCACCGGGTAGCGGGGCACCGGGCCGTCCTGCCGGTAGGCGTAGCCGTGGTAGATGTCGCGGGCCGCCCGGTCCTGGTCGAGGGCGTGCTGCATCGCCTGCCTGATGTAGGTCTGGGCGAGCATCTTGCCGGCGACCGTCGGGTTGTTGTAGTTGAGCGGGATGTAGCGGATGCAGAAGGCCGCCTGCGGGACCAGCGTGTAGTTCTCGCCCAGCGGGTTGGGGCCGCCCTTGGTGGGGTCGTCCGTCGGCTCGGCGCTGAAGCTCAGCGGCAGGTAACCGACCTGGATGCCGTCGGGTCCGTCCGGCCCCTCCAGCAGTTTCTGGTACTCCTCCCCGTCGGACATGAAGGGGACCTGCCGGAACTCGTCCAGGTGCGCCTTGTTCGGCCCCGAGTAGTGCTCGTTGGGGACGAAGGTGACGACGCCCTCCATGGTGTAGCTCTTCAGCCGCCACGGGCCGCTGACCACGCTCCACACCGGGCTCGTCGCCCAGTGCACCCGGTCGGAGTTGTCCTCCTCGATGACGCCGCCGTTCTCGCCCATCAGGAAGTCGTAGACCGCGGCCACGTTCTCCAGGCTGTAGGAGGCGTCGGAAGGTCCTTCGGCGGTGCGGTCCCACGCCTTGGGCATCGGGGTGATGGTGCTGAGCTGGTTCATCAGCACCCAGCGCTTGGAGTAGACCTTGTCGAAGGTGAAGTAGACCTTGTCCTCGGCGAGCTTGCCGTAGGAGACCAGGTTGTCGGGGAAGCAGCCGGGGACGTACTCGCCGTAGCGCTCGCCCTTGACCGCCATCATGTTCACCCAGAACAGCACGTTGTCCGCGCAGATCGTCTCGCCGTTGGACCACTTCCAGGGCTTGACGGTGACGGTGACGGTCAGGCCGTCCTCACTCCACTGCGGCGGCTCGCCGATGCTGAGGTCGTAGTCGACCTCGGGGGTGCCGTGCGTGCCGAAGAAGTAGAGCGGCCGGTACATCAGGATCTGGAACTCGAGCAGGTTGCGGGTGCCGAAGCGCTCGGGCGGGGTGAAGGGGAAGATGATGGACGGGGGGAATCCCGGCGCGCAGGCCCAGGTCACGGTGCCGCCCTTGACGGGCTTCTCCAGGTTCGGGCGGGCGATGGTGTTCAGGGTCATGTCCGGCTCTCCGTCGTCTGGTGGTTCTGTGCGAACGTCTTCGGGTCGATCTCCTCGAGCAGGGACACGCCGCTGTCCGCGTGGGCGCCGTAGCGCTCCCACGTCTCGTGGAGCAGCACGCGGCCGTCGGGGAGCAGTTCGGGGGTGCTGCGGCAGTGGCCCGACACGACGGCGCCGTTGTCGAGGACCATGGTGTAGGCGAAGTCGAGGGTGCCGTCGGGGGCGCAGAGCCCGGTGAGGGTCCCCCGGCGGGCGTGCCCGCCGGAGAACTCGCCCCACAGCAGGTCCCCGTCCTGGCGGTACAGGGCGATCGGGTGCTTCTCGGTGGGGGGGACGCCGCCGGTGGTGAAGCGGCGCCCGTCGTAGTCGATCATGACCGGCCCGCCCTGAGTTCGAGGGTGCAGCACTTGGCGCTGCCACCGGACTTCAGCAGCTCGGAGAGCTCGACGCCGATGGGCTCGTAGCCGCGCTCGCGCAGCTCGTCCATCAGGTGGGTGGCCGAGGGCGGCATCAGGACGTGGCGGCCGTCGGAGACGGCGTTCAGCCCGAACACCTCGGCGTCGGCCTCGGTGGCGATGATCGCGTCGGGGTACAGGACGCGCAGGACGCCCTGGCTCTCCTTGGAGAAGGCTCCCGGGTAGTACATGATCTGGTCGTGGTCGAGCACGGCCAGCGCGGTGTCGAGGTGGTAGAAGTGCGGGTCCACCAGGCGCAGCCCCGCCACGGGCATCCCGAAGAACCGCTCCGCCTCGCGGTGCGAGCGGATGTCGGTGCGGAACCCGGTTCCGGCCAGCAGGTACCTGCCGGCGTGCAGGTAGTCGCCCTCGCCCTCGTTGACGTGGACCGCCTCGCGGGTCTCGTAGCCTCTGGCGCGGAACCACTCCAGGTAGGCGGGGCCCTCCGCGGCCCGCTCCTCGTACCGGAAGCGGGCCGACAGCACCTTTCCGTTGATGACCGTCGCGCCGTTGGCGGCAAACACCATGTCGGGGTAGCCGGGCAGCGGCTCGATGAACTCCACCTGGTGGCCCAGCGCCAGGAAGGCGCGGAGCAGACCGTCCCACTGGAGCCTGGCCAGCGCGCCGTCGACCGGCTTGTCCGGGTTCATCCAGGGGTTGATGGAGTAGACGACGTCGAAGTGGGTGGGCGGGCACATCAGGTAGCGGCGGGTGCGCGCCACACGCCGGGTCCGCTGCGGCGCCTCGGCTGCCAGCTGTGTCATGTCAGTTCTCCTTCCTGGATGAAAGTGACGTTGATCTTGGATGCGTAGTCGAGCATCGTCTCCCTCGCGTCCTCCAGGGAGGTGCCGGTGGTGCCGAGGAAGCCGAGGATGCTGTTGCCCTCCGGCGGGCGCCGGATGACGTCCCCGGGCCTGGCGGTGACCTTGAGGAAGAAGACCCGGTCGGACTCGGCGACCTCGGCCGGCACCTCGATCGAGGCGATCTGGCCGGCGTCGCAGAGCAGGCACATCGCGGTGACGTGGACGCCGGTCGGCCGGTAGTGACGCACTCTCGGCGTGGCACCCCGCGCCACGTCCATGACCGCGCGGATCGGGTTGTGCGTGGCGGTGATCCCGGCGATGAGATCCAGTCCCCCGCCGCCGGGCCGGATCGCGATCTCCAGCAGGTACGGTTCGCCCCGGTGGAAGCGGACCTCGGCGTGCAGCACGCTGCGCCGCAGCCCCTGGGCGTGCGCGCCGGCCCTGACCACGCGATGGACCGCGGCCACCTGCTCGGTGGTGAGCGAGGTCGGCGCGTGGTGCACGTCGTCGTCGAAGGTGCCGCCCTCGACGGTGATCCGGTCCACGATGGAGCCGAGGTAGACCTCGTCGTCCCAGGCCACGGCCTCGATGAGGAACTCCTCGCCGTCCAGGAACGACTCGATCAGCAGGCCGTGCGGGCCGAGGTCGAGGCCGTGCGCCTCCATCTCGAACCACGACATCCCCTCGATGCCCTCAAGGGCCTGTGGGAACAGCTCGGCCATCTCCTCGCTGTCGTCGACCTTGAACACGAAGTTGCTCGCGGCGCCCAGCGTGGGCTTGAGGATGACCGGGTAGCCGAAGTCGTCCGCGGCTCCGAGCGCCTCCTCCAGGTCGGTGACGAAGCGGAAGTCCGGATGCGGGGCGCCGTACCTGTGGTGCGCCTCGCGCATCAGCAGCTTGTTACGGCTGGTCCTGGCCGCCTCGACGCCCACGCCCGGCAGGCCGAGCGCCTCCGCGACCGCCGCGACCGTGGTCACGGCCGACTCGGAGAAGGTGATGATCCCGTCGAAGCGCTCCTGCTCGTGCCAGTTCTTGGCCTCGGTGATGAGGTCGTCGATGCGCTGGGAACCCGCGACGCGGTAGCGGTCCTTGGGCCAGAAGTCCGGGGTGCCGATGCCGTTGAGCACGTAGAGCTCGGCACCGAAGTCCTGAACCTGCTGGTAGCGGGACTGGTAGTAGGTGGCGTTCTGTCTGGCTTCAAGGGCGAGGAGTTTCATCGGGGACTCCCGGGCAGTCGCGGTAGTGAGAAGGCGTCGATCGTCTCGGCGGAGGTGTCGAGGGTGAGCTCGACGCCCGCCGCCTCGGCCTCGGCCGCTACGTCGATCAGGATGGGCGCGGCGCAGGCCAGGAAGGCGCGTACCTCCATCAGCAGGTCACCGGTCTCGTCACGCTCGGCGGTCAGCAACCTGCCGAGCTGGGTGACGATGCCGTCCGCCGCCCTGGTCAGGCTGAAGGAGGTGAGGTCGTAGCAGAGCCTGAACCTCTCGACGATCACCGCGGCCCGGCGCCGGCCGGCGGCGGTGACCTTGAGCTCCTCCCCCGGGTCCGTGACAAGGCTGTCGAGACGGTCGGCAAGCGCGTTCCACGGCTCGCGCAGCCGCCTGCCGGTGACCTTGTCGAGTCCCTCCCTGGTGAAGTTGGCCCGCTGGTCCTCGGGGCAGGTGAGTGCGAGGTAGAACCGGACGAGGTCGCGCGGCACCTCGGCGACCAGATCGGCGCCGCGGATCAGGTGGTTACGGCTGGTGGAGAACTTCTCGTTCTCCAGCTCGTAGAACTCGTTGCAGACGTTGGCGTCCGGGGTGATGTAGCGGTCGCCGTGGGCCAGCAGCATGACCAGGTCGACCATGCCCCAGAAGTAGACGTTGTCGAAGCCGTGGAAGTAGACCAGGTGGTTGCCGCTCTCGGCACGCCAGGCGCTGTCGACGGGGCCCTCGGGCCCGCCGGCCGCCTTCCAGGTGCTGTAGATCGAGGCGGGCATCGCCTCGACCCACGGATAGAGGATCTGCCCGGGGGTCTCGGCGAACGGCGCCTCGATGCCCCACCCCGGTGACGGCACCGTGATCGGGATCTCCGGGAGCGGCCGGGCCAGGATCTCGCGGATGAGCTGCCTGCTGTGCCCCCGCCAGGTGCTCGTCCGGGCGGCGTAGTAGGCGGTGAGCTCCTGGCGGTAGTTCTCGATGGGCAGGACCAGGACGGTGACCTCGCGCGAGGTCACCGGGTCGTCGGGGTCCAGCACCGAGCGCGGGTCGCCGAGGTCGTCGAAGTGGTTGGGGTGGCCACAGCCCTCGCACGACCCGCCGCAGCTCTCGGTCAGGCAGGCCGGGCACTCGCCCTTGACCAGCCCGTCGAACAGGTGGGTTCCCGCGTTCTCCGCGTACGGCATGCGCACGGTACGGAGTTCGAAGCGACCCTGGCGGTGCAGGGCGGTGACGAAGTCGAGCACGGTCTGCCGGTAGGCGTCGTCGACGGGCGGCAGCGGGGCCAGTGAGATGCCCATCGCCTCGACCGACCGCTGGATGGCCGCGGTGGAGGTCGCGCACAGCTCGGCGGGCGTGGTGCCGTGCTTGCGGGCGGTCGAGATCATGTAGGACTGGCTGTCGTCGGTGCAGGTGTTGTAGTTGACGGGGCGACCGTCGGCCCGCAGGTAGCGGGCGTAGACGTCACCGGCGATGTAGGGGCCGGCCATGTGGCCGACGTGCAGGTCGCCGTTCGGCGTCGGGGTGGCGGCGATGACGATCGTCCCCGTCATTTCTCCTCCAGGTGCCGGGCTTCGAACGCGCGGGCGAGGTCGTGGTCCCACCAGATGCCGTACATCTCGAAGTCGGCGGTGCCGTCGTTGACCACCTGGTGGTCGGTGCCGGGCGGGAAGTAGGCGACGTCCCCGGCGGCGAAGGGAGCGCGCTCGCCCTCGCTCTCCAGGACCGCCTCGCCGGAGACCGCGATGAAGATCTCATACTCGTGGTGGGCGTGCCGGGTCGAGGCGGTGCCGGGCGCGATGACGCACCAGGCCCCCTCGAACGGGGCGTTCAGCGTCTCCCAGGGCAGCAGCCTCTTGGCGAGCAGGCCGTTGTCCGGGCGCAGGTGGGCAGGGTCATAGGAACGGAGGTCCACGGGGATTCTCCTCAGTGGGTTTCAGGGGGGCTCTGGGGGATCAGGAGGCGACCGGCAGGGCGAACGGTGACAGGAGCTCGGCGGTGGCCTGGCTCTCCTGGATGTCGCCGACGATCTCCTCCGCCCGGTTGGCCAGCGTGCTGAGCAGGGAGTCGGCGATGCCGTGCGTGTCCTCGTTGACGCCCTGCAGGTAACAGGCGGCGCTCGACCCGGCGGGCAGGGTCAGCTTGTAGAAACGGTCGACATCGATCTCGTCAAGGCCGGCCTTGGTGGCCAGGTCGCGGACGAGCGAGGGCATCCGGCGGTCGAAGCCGGTGCCGAGCAGCAGGACGTCGCAGGGCAGTTCGTCGTGACGGCCGCTCTTCCTGTCCGTGAGGGTGAGGACGATCTCGTCGCCCTCGATCCTGGCCTGGGAGATCTCGGCCATCGTGATGACCCGGATCCTCTCCTGTCCGGTGAGGCGCTCCAGGTAGATCTGCCGGTAGAGGCTTTCGAGCAGGCCCGGGGAGAGACCCGCGTAGTTGGTCCGGTGCATCTCGGCGAGAAGCTGGCGGCGGGCATCGGGACGCGATTCGTAGAACTCGTCGACGAAGGAGGGGTAGAAGAGTTCGTTGGTGAACTTGCTGCTCTCGTAGCCGTTGAGGCCGATGGAGCGCATGATCATCGTGCACTCGGCGTTGGGCATGCTCTGGTGGGTGGCCCACAGCATCTCGGCCGCGCTCTGCGCGCCGCCGATGACCGCGACCCGGTGCGGGGCGTCGTGGTCGAGCCCGGCGATCCCCTTGCTGTACTCGGTGCTGTGGATGATCCGCTCGCGAGGAAGCGTCTCGAACACCTCGGGGATGTGCGCATCGCGGCCCGCGCCGACCACCAGGGTGCGGCAGCCGATGGTCGAGCCGTCGGCGAGCCGGACGATCCAGCGCTCGACCCGGCCGTCACCGGACAGGATCGGATTGGCCGCCACACAGCGCCGGCCGTACTCGATGCGCACCTTGGCGAGCGACTCCGCGACCCAGATCAGGTAATTCGAAATCTCCATTCTGTACGGGGTGAAACTGCCCAGATTGACGAATTCATTGAGCCTTCCCACCGAGTGCAGGTGGTTCACGAAGGAGAATCTGCTCTGCGGGTTCCTCAGGGTGACCAGGTCCTTGAGAAAGGAGACCTGGCTCTGCGTCCAGGGCAGCAGCATTCCCCGCTGCCAGGTCACGTCCTCGTGCTGCTCTATGATCAGCGTTCTGGTTGCCAGTTCCGGAGCGAGCTCTTCGAGAGCCACGGCGAGGGCGAGGTTGGACGGCCCTGCGCCGAGAGCGAGTAACTCGACTTCCTGGTGCTTCACGGTGGTCGCCTCCCGGACGACTTCTCGGGCGGGATGCCCGTTACGAATGGGTTTCTCCTGGTCGGCTCACTGCCAGCCGGCTCCACCGGCCAGGATGAGGACCGCGGCCGCCGCGGGGCCCCCGGCCTTCTTCCCGGTCGTGGTCGCGGCCGCCACGGCGGTCGCGAGGATGGCGGTGAGCGAGCGGACGCCGATTACGGGGGCGACTGGACAAACCGCGGCATTCATCGTTCTTCTTCCTTTCGGCCGGTAATCATCGGCGCCCTTTTCACTGTTTTCCGGGTGATCTTCCGGCTTACTTTCACCGGACATTTCCCGTTTTGTTCTGACACTTCGATTCTTGGCTGATATCCGGGTATTCCGGAAGGCCTCGGGGCTGTCAGCGCGCTGCAATGGCAGGACGCTGACAGGCCTGGCCGCCGGGGGCCTCGAAACGGGCGAGAGCGAGGGCGAGGTCGGTGCCGCAGCCCAGCAGCGACCAGCCCGCGAGCTCGGGCACACCGTCCAGACAGCGCTCGCAGAGCCGGGCCGCCGCGCTCTCGGCGGCGTCGAGGGTGCGTCTGCGAATGAAGAGGCCGAGGGCCACGCCGTCGGCGCGCTCCTCGCCGTAGACGTGCTCGAGCCCCTCCTCGGGCTCCGCCAGCACCAGGAGCAGACGTCGGATCTCGCGCGCGGACATCCGGCCGCCGGGTGGGGCCAGGCGGCCTTCGATCTCGGGGGCGCGTAGGCGCACGTTGATGAGATACATGAATCGACAGTGGTCGGCATGTGGCGAATAGAACAGGTATTTCCCCTGGCAGGTCCCTAACGTGGCAGGGTCATGCCAGCGCGGGCCGGCCCGGGAGCAGCTCTCCCGCCACCCGCTGTTCCGGCCCCCGACGTGCCCCGGGGCCGCCGCATAACCCCGTCGTCACTGCGCCTGGCTAGTTTCAGGCTGAGACCATCGTGGGTCCTGCCCGCAGATCGGGTCTTGGTCATGCTCGAACCGTGGAGGAGTCGTGCTCATGCTGCTTGGCATCGGGTCCGCCGAGGAAACCGTCTACCGAACCATCCTGGAGAATCCCTCCTACGGCGTGATGGAACTGAGCCTTGAGCTGGGCTGGCCGGTCCATCAGATCCGCAACACGCTGGACGAGCTGGCCAAGCTGTCGCTCCTGCGCCCCTCCTGGGAGGAGCCGGACGTGCTGCGCCTGGTCCGGCCGGAGGTGGGGCTGGCCGCGCTGCTGGCCCGCGAGGAGGCCGCGCTGCTGGCCAAGCAGCAGGAGATCGAGCGGAGCCGGATGGCCGTCGCCCAGATGATCGCGGCCTACGCCGACCAGAACCCGGCGCGCTCCGGCGAGGACTCCGAGTCACTCGTCGGCATCGACACGATCCGCACCAGGATCGAGGAGCAGGTCGCCGAGTGCCGGCAGGAGTTGCTCGGGTTCGAGCCGAAGAGCGCCCAGACGCCGGACAACATCGCGGCGAGCCGTCCCCTGGACGAGGCGCTGCTCGACCGGGGGGCGGCGATCCGCGTCGTCTACACCGACAGCATCCGCAACGACCAGCCGACCAGCGCGTACGCGGCCTGGCTCACCGACCGCGGCGGCCAGGTGCGCACCACTCCCGGCCTTCCGCTCCGCATGCTCGTCTTCGACCGCCGGGTGGCCCTGCTGCCGATGGACCCCGAGGACAGCGGCGTCGGCGCGGTCCTGCTCCGCGGCGCGGGCGTCGTCACCGCCCTGGTCGCGCTGTTCGAGCAGACCTGGGGTGCCGCCACCCCCCTCGGTGCGGAGCGCAGACGCGACGAGAAGGGCCTCAGCCATCAGGAGCGCGAGGTGCTCCGCCTGCTCTCCGCGGGACTCACCGACGAGGCGGTGGCCCGCAGGCTCGACGTCTCGGTACGCACCCTGCGTCGTGTCACCGCCGACCTGATGGAGCGGCTCGAAGCACGCAGCCGTTTCCAGGCCGGCTACCTCGCGGCCACCAGAGGGTGGCTGCCCCGCCCGTGACGGCGGCTCCGCCTCTCGCCGGACCGGGGATCAGGGGTGATAGGCGCGCGTACGGGGCCACCAGCCGGGCACGGCCGCGTGGTACCTCTCGTAGTCGGTGCCGAACCTGCGGCGCAGACTCGGCTCCTCGTACCAGCGGACGAACGCGACGACGGCCGCGGCCGTGACGGCGCCGTACAGCAGCAGGACGGGCCGGCCCAGGAGCAGCGCCTGCCCGCCGATCGTCGCGAGGACGGCCACGTACATCGGATTCCTGACGTATCTGTACAGACCTCCGATGACCAGGCGCTCGGGCGGTGCGACCGGGGCGGGAGTGCCCAGCCCCTCCACTACGAACCCGACGAATGCCCTGACCAGCACCACGACCCCGGCGACGACGAATGACGCGCCGATGAGGCGTAGCGAGACCGTGCCCCAGGACGGCGCCGCCGGCATCGGGTCCGCCGTCTCCCACCGGGTGATCCACCAGGGTACGAACCCGGCCACGGTGCCCGGCGCCAGCGCGAAGAAGATCGTGCTTCCGAGGGCCGCGGGTGTCCTGCGCACAGCGTCACACTCCCGTGTCACGACCGGCCGCCGACAACACCATCGACAGCACCGCCGACAGCACCGCCGACAGCGCGGCCACCGTTCGCCGCAGAAAATTCACTATGCGTTGAGTTTAAGCTCGTGCCAGAAGGGCGTCAACGGGCGCGACGCGGATCCCTGGCCAATGCCACCGACTCGCGGTCCCGCACCGCATGGACACGGTGCGCACCCCGCTTCGAGCGAGGCCTCCTCCGAGCGGCCGACCAGCCGGAATGTGATCGGAAAGGCGGGGTTCACACGACGTACAACCAGGCACCCGGAATGCGTTAACCCCGTGCGCATAGGCTGTTCCGCGGCCGGAAGGGCCTCACACCACATGGGGGAAGACCGTGAGTCCGTTACCAGCCGACACCGACGTGCCAGCGCGGGCGCTCCTGCCGGGAGGGACCGCGCCGCAGGCCAGGACGCTGCTGGACATCCTCGACCAGACCACGCGGCGCCACCCCCACGCGGCCGCGCTGGACGACGGGCGGACCCGTCTCGACTACACCGGCCTGCGGGCCGAGGCCGGGCGGATGGCCCTGGAGCTGCGGGCCGCCGGGGTCGGGCGCGGCGACCGGGTCGGGGTGCGGATCCCCTCGGGCACCGTCGGTCTGTACGTCGCGATCGTCGCCGTGCTCACCGTGGGCGCCGCCTACGTACCGGTCGACGCCGACGACCCCGACGAGCGGGCCGAGCTGGTCTTCGGCGAGGCGGGAGTCCGCGCCGTCATCGTCGACGGCGGGAAGATCATCCCCTACGACGGCCCCGGCGTCTCCCCTCTCGACGGCGGTCCGGCACACGACCTGACACACAGCCCGGCCGTCCCGTCTCACGGCGACGGTGGGCGGCCCGGCCCCGAGGACGACGCGTGGATCATCTTCACCTCGGGATCCACGGGAAAGCCCAAGGGCGTGGCGGTGACCCATCGCAACGCGGCGGCGTTCGTCGACGCCGAGGCGCGGCTGTTCCTCGCCGGGGAGCCCATCGGGCCCGGTGACCGGGTGCTGGCGGGGCTCTCGGTCGCGTTCGACGCCTCCTGCGAGGAGATGTGGCTGGCCTGGCGGCACGGCGGCTGCCTGGTGGCGGCACCGCGGGCGCTGGTGCGCGCCGGCATGGACCTGGGACCGTGGCTGGTCGACATGGGCATCACGGTCGTGTCGACAGTACCGACCCTGGCCGCGCTCTGGCCGGTCGAGACGCTCGACGACGTACGGCTGCTGATCTTCGGCGGTGAGGCGTGCCCGCCGGAGCTCGCCGAGCGTCTGGCCGTGCCGGGGCGCGAGGTGTGGAACACCTACGGCCCGACCGAGGCGACGGTGGTGGCGTGCGCGGCGCCGCTGACCGGGGAGGGGCCGGTGCGGATCGGGCTGCCGCTGGCGGGCTGGGATCTGGCCGTCGTCGGCAAGGACGGTGAGCCGGTGGCCATGGGCGAGACCGGGGAACTGGTCATCGGCGGGGTCGGGCTCGCCAGATACCTGGACCCGGCCAAGGACGCCGAGAAGTACGCCCCGCTCGGATCGCTCGGCTGGGAGCGCGCCTACCGCAGCGGCGACCTGGTACGGGCCGAGCCGCAGGGACTGCTCTTCGTCGGGCGGGCGGACGAGCAGATCAAGCTCGGCGGCCGCAGAATCGAGCTGGGCGAGGTCGACGCGGCCCTGCGGGCGCTGCCCGGGGTCGCCGGGGCGGCCGCGGCGGTCCGCACGACCGGTGGCGGGCACCAGCTGCTCGTCGGCTATGTCATACCCGGCGAGGAGTTCGACCAGCAGGACGCCAGGGACCGCCTCCGCCACACCCTGCCCGCCGCGCTGCTCCCCCGGATCGCTCTGGTGGACGACCTGCCGACGCGTACCTCCGGGAAGATCGACAGGGATGCCCTGCCCTGGCCGCTGCCCAAGAGGTCCGGCCCGGCCCCTACCGGGGTGCCGGACGTCGACCCGTGGGTGGCCGAGTGCTGGCTGGACATCCTCGGCGGCGTCGAGGGCGACTTCTTCGCCGAGGGCGGCACCAGCCTCGCGGCGGCCAGGCTGGTCTCGGCGCTGCGGACCCGCTACCCCGCAGTCACCGTCGGCGACGTCTACGACAACCCGACGCTGCCCCGGCTCGCCGGGCACCTGTCGGCACTCGACGCGCCGGAGATCGTGACCACCGACCGGATCGTCACGCCGGTGCCGCGCCGTGCCGCGATCGCGCAGACGGTGCTCACCATCCCGCTGCTCACCGTCGGCGCGCTGCGCTGGGTGGTGGCGCTGGCCGCGCTGAACAACCTGGTGGGCCTGCCCTGGGCCCCGGCCGTCTCGTGGTGGTGGGTGCTCGCGGGCGCGCTGCTGTTCGTCAGCCCCGCCGGGCGGATCGCGCTGGCCGCGGGCGGCGCCCGGCTGCTGCTGCGCGGGCTGAAACCCGGCACCTACCCCCGAGGCGGCGGCACGCATCTGCGGCTCTGGTTCGCCGAGCAGCTCGCCGAGCGGCTCGGCGTGGGCGAGGTGTCCAGCGCCCCGTGGCTCACCCACTACGCGCGGGCGCTCGGCGCCCAGGTCGGCGATGACGCGGACCTGCACTCGATGCCGCCGATAACCGGGATGCTCAAGCTGGGCAAGTACGCGGCGGTCGAACCCGAGGTCGACCTGAGCGGCTACTGGATCGACGGCGACCGGGTACGTGTCGGCGAGATCAAGATCGGCGCCTCCGCCACGGTCGGCGCCCGCACCACCCTGTTCCCCGGCGCGAAGATCGGCAAGAACGCCCAGGTCGCGCCCGGCTCGGCGGTGGCGGGTTCGGTGCCGTCCGGGGAGCGCTGGGCGGGCGTGCCCGCGAGCCGGATGGGCAAGGCCCGCCAGCCGTCGGCCGACCGTCCGCCGCGCTCGTGGCGCTGGGTCGCGGTCTACGGGCTGTCCGCGCCGGTCCTAGGCCTCTTCCCGGTGATCGCCATGCTGCCCGGCCTCGCCGTGCTGCTGCGCGGCGGCGCCCCCTCCCTGGCCTCCGTCCTTTCCGGGGTGCCCGTGGCCACCGTCGTCTCCACGGCCACCCTCGTCCTGCTGACCGTTGCCTCGGTGCGGCTGCTCTCGGCCGGCCTGCATGCCGGACAGCACCCGGTGCACAGCCGCCAGGCCTGGCAGGCGTGGGCGACGGGCCTGCTGATGTCGATGGCGCGGGTCTGGCTGTTCCCGCTGTACGCGAGCATGGTCACCCCCGCCTGGCTACGCGCCTTGGGTATGAAAGTCGGCCGGGACGTGGAGCTGTCGACGGTGCTGGCGCTGCCGTCGATGACCTCCGTCGGGGACGGCGCCTTCCTCGCCGACGACACGATGGTGGCGCCGTACGAGCTGGAGGGCGGCCGACTGCGGGTCGACCATGTGCGGATCGGCAAACGCGCGTTCCTCGGCAACTCGGGGATGACCGCGCCGGGGCGCAAGGTGCCCAAGGACGGCCTGGTCGCGGTGCTGTCGGCGGCGCCGAAGAAGGCCAAGGCGGGCTCGTCCTACCTGGGTATGCCACCGGTGGAGCTGCGCAGGGCCACCGAGGAGATCGACCGGAGCCGCACCTACGATCCGCCGCCGAGACTGAAGGTCGCCCGTGCCGCGGTCGAGGTGTGCCGCGTCGTCCCGGTGATGTGCACCGTCGCCGTGGCCGTGCTCGTGGCGGCGGCCCTGGAGTGGCTGGCCAGGGCGTACGGCTTCGCGGCGGCGATCGTCCTGTCGGGCGTGGTGGTGCTGAGCGGCGGGGTGCTCGCCGCGGCGGTCGCCACCGTGGCCAAGTGGGCGCTGGTGGGCCGGATCGCAGTGGGCGACCGGCCGCTGTGGAGCTCGTTCGTGTGGCGCAACGAACTGGCCGACACCTTCGTGGAGGTACTGGCCGCGCCCTGGTTCGCCCAGCGCTGGCTGGGGACGGCCCCGCTGAATGTGTGGCTGCGCTCCCTGGGCGCGCGCGTGGGCCGGGGCGTGTGGTGCGAGACGTACTGGCTGCCCGAGGTCGACCTGGTCAGCCTGGGCGATGGGGTATCGGTGAACCGGGGATGCGTGTTGCAGACTCATCTGTTCCACGACCGCGTGATGAGCATCGATACTGTCGTCATGCGGGATGGATCGACGCTCGGGCCCCACGGGGTGATCCTGCCCGCAGCGGCGATCGGGGAGAACACCACGGTTGGACCGGCCTCCCTGGTGATGCGCGGTGAGTCCGTGCCCGCCGGGACCCGCTGGTTCGGCAACCCGATCGCGGCATGGGCCCAGCGGGGATAGCGCACGAAGAGAGTGGAACAGAGGAAGCCGGTGTGGTTCTGAGCACGCCCTTTACCCCCAAGTTGTACTTCCCCATGCACGGCGACGACAGCTACCGGGTGGAGCACTACGACCTGACCCTCGACTACCGGGTGGGCCCGAACCGCCTGGGTGGCGTCGCCCGGATCTCCGCCGTGGCGCTGCGGCAGCTCACCCGGCTCTCCCTCGATCTGGGTGCCCTGCGTGTGAGCGGAGTGCTGGTCGACGGCGCGCGGGTGCGCTTCACCCATCGCGGAGGCAAGCTCCACCTGTCGCCGGTCGGGCTGCGACCCGGCCCCTTCACCGTCGAGGTCCGCTACGCGGGCAGTCCCCAGCCGGTGACCAGCCACTGGGGCGGGCTCGGCTGGGAACAGCTCACCGACGGCGTCATCGTGGCCAGCCAGCCGATCGGGGCTCCGTCGTGGTTCCCGTGCAACGACCGGCCCGACGACAAGGCCACCTACCGGATCTCGGTCACCACCGCCTCCGCGTACCAGGTGATCGCCAACGGGGAGCTGGTCGCGCGGCGGCGGGCGGCCTCGACGACCACATGGGTGTACGAGCAGATCGAGCCGATGGCCTCCTACCTGGCGAGTGTGCAGATCGGCCGCTACCAGCGGGCCGAACTGGGCCCGGGGATGGAGCTGGTCTTCCCCGCCGGACACGCCTCACGGGTGCGCCACGACTTCGAGCGCCAGGGCCGGATGATGGAGGTCTTCCGCGAGCGGTTCGGCCCCTACCCGTTCGGCTCCTACACCGTGGTGGTCGTGAACGACGAGCTGGAGATCCCGGTCGAGGCACAGGGCATGTCGATCTTCGGGGTGAATCAGGTGGACGGCAGACGGGGCGAGGAGCGGCTGGTCGCCCACGAGCTGGCCCACCAGTGGTTCGGCAACAGCCTGACGGTGACCGACTGGCGCGACATCTGGCTGCACGAGGGGTTCGCCTCTTACGCGGAGTGGATCTGGTCGGAGAACTCCGGCGGCCTGTCATCCGATGACCACGCGCGCCACTGGCACCGTTTGCTCTCCGACCTCCCCCAGGACTTCGTCCTGGCCGACCCCGGTCCCCGTCGCCTGTTCGACGACCGCGTCTACCGGCGCGGCGCGCTCACCCTGCACGCGCTCCGGCGCACCATCGGCGACGATCCCTTCTTCGCGCTGCTGCGGGAGTGGACGGCCGGGCACCGCCACGGGAGCGTCACCACCGAGGCGTTCACCGCGCTGGCCACGCGCCGCACGGTGCGACCGCTGGACAAGCTGTTCGCGGGCTGGCTGCACGACCGCCGCCTGCCATCCCTTCCCTGACCTCCACACATCGGACCACTGCTATAACGGTCCACAACTTTGTGGAGGTACAACATGCGCGTCGCGCTGCACACCCGGGTCAAGCCTGGCAGGGAGTCCGAGTACGACCAGGCGCACCGGGAGGTGCCCGCCGAACTGGTCGAGGCCATCAAGCGGGGCGGCGCGCACGAGTGGACGATCTGGCGCAGCGGCCGGGACCTGTTCCACGTGATCGAGTGCGACGACTACGAGGCGCTGCTCTCGTCGCCGGCCGGCCTGCCGGCGAACATCACCTGGCAGGCTCGGATGGCCGAACTGCTCGAGGTCACGCACGACTACTCCGAGGACGGCGCGGGCAAGGGGCTGCCCGCGGTATGGCGACTGCCCTGAGACCCGCTCCCCTCCGAACGGTGTCCGGCGCGGCCGGGGACGCGATCGCTATCGTGGGTGGATGCCTCCCGCCCTGCGCACCCGTCTGCTCGCCGCGCTCGCCGCGGCCCTGACCATCGCCGCCGGGCTGACCGTCCGCGCGGTCACCGGCGGCTGGTTCGGCAAGTACGCGGGCGACGCCCTCTACACCGTGCTGGTGTACGCGCTGATCGTGCTGGTGTGGCCCCGGATCACGCCGGTGCGGGCCGCGCTCGGCGCGCTGGCGTTCAGCTGGGCGGTCGAGCTCGCCCAGCTGACACCCGTGCCGGCCGCGCTCTCCGAGGTGAGCGTGGTGGCCAGGCTGGTGCTCGGCAGCACGTTCGGCGCGGCCGACCTGGTGGCCTACGCGGCCGGGGCCGCCCTCGTCGCCTCGGCCCACACCCTGCTCAGGCGACGGCGCGAGCCGGTGACCACGCCGCCCTGACCATCACCGGGCGGGCCGTATGATTTCGGGACCATGCCTGAAGGACACACCATTCATCGACTGGCCGAAGAGCACCGGCGGGCGTTCGGCGGCCGCGAGGTCCGCGCGGAAAGCCCCCAGGGGCGGTTCGCCGCCGGGGCGCTGCGGATCGACGGACGGGTGCTCACCGAGGCCGACGCCCACGGCAAGCACCTGCTGCTCGGCTTCGACGACGAGCGATGGCTCCACGTCCACCTGGGCATCTACGGCAAGTACGCCTTCGGCCCGGTTCCCGTGCCCGCGCCGACCGGGATGGTGCGGCTACGCCTGAGCAATACCGGCGAGTACGCGGACCTGCGTGGCCCCAACACCTGCGAACTGCTCGACCCGGCGGGAAAGGCCGCGCTGCACGCCAGACTCGGACCCGACCCGCTGCGCGCGGACGCCGATCCCGAGTCGGCCTGGCGGCGGATCGGCCGCAGCCGCACCTCCGTGGGGGTCCTGCTGATGGACCAGTCGGTCGTCGCGGGCGTGGGGAACATCTACCGGGCCGAGGCACTGTTCCGGCAGGGCGTCGACCCGTCACGGCCCGGCCGCGACCTCACCCGCGAGCAGTGGGAGGCGATCTGGGCGGATCTGGTGCTGCTGATGGCCGACGGTGTCCGGGTGGGCCGCATCGACACGGTCAGGCCCGAGCACACTCCGGAGGCGATGGGCCGTCCGCCCCGCGTCGACGACCACGGTGGCGAGGTCTACGTCTACCGGCGTTCCGGCATGCCCTGCTTCCTCTGCGGCACCGAGGTGCGCACGCAGGTGCTCGCCGGGCGCAACCTCTTCTGGTGCCCGGTCTGCCAGACCGGCTGACGGCGACGCACCGGGCGGCAGCGGGTTCGGGCCGCGAACCTGGGCGAGATCAAACAATCTCCAAGCGGGCACCAAGAACCGGCGGCCCTCCTGTCGTTTCCCCCTCGGCGCTCCCGCCGGGCCGACCCTCCGCGGTCGCCGGCGGCCGGTTCGGCGAGCACATGGGCGACGCCCTCCGCACCGTGCCGGTGTGGCCTAGTCATTCTTAAGTAACCGACAAGTGCTCCGGGTCACGCTGCCGATCATGAGTGCTAAAAGGATCATGGGTTCCGCGGCGTTACTCGCCCTGGCGGCGAGCCTGACCGTCTCGACCGGCACCGGCACCGCCACGGCCGCGGCCTCGACGGCCCCGAAGAACTTCGACTTCAACGGCGACGGCTACAACGACATGGCCGTCGGCCTGCCGCAGCAGGCCGCCCCCGCCGGCAGTGCCAACACGGGCATGGTCGCCGTCCTGTACGGCGGGCCGAATGGGTTCACCGGCCAGAAGCTCCTCCGCCCCCCTACTGACTGCTCGGTCCCGACCTCCTCCGGGTCGTCCTCCGCCTGCAACTCCTGGGGGGAGCAGCTGGCGGCCGGCGACATCACCAAGGACGGCAGAACCGACCTCGTCGCAGGCAGCCGTTGGTACTCCATCGTCAACTCGTGGTCGTCCGCGGGGGTCGCCCAGAACAGGCACTACTTCACCTCCAGTCTCTACAACGGCTGGGAGAACAAGGGGCTGCTGCGGGTCGGTCAGTTCGACAACCAGCCCGGAGCCGACATCGTCAAGCCGATGCGCGCGTACTACTTCTCCGGCGACGGCATGATCGGGTGGTACAACGGAGCCGCGGAGGCCACCTACCAGGCCCTTCCCCCCGTCGCGAACCCGACCAGCGCGTCCGTCGTGGCGAGCGCCTCCGGTGACGTCAACGGCGACGGGAAGACGGAACTGGTGTACGTCAACGCCGGCGACACCGTCGACCTGGACGTCATGTCCCCCCCGCACACCTCCCCGCTGCAGAACGTCGTCCTCGCCTCGGCGACGCCCTCCAGCCAGAGCGTCCCGCAGAAGAGCTCCCGCCTCGAGATGGGCGACGTCAACGGCGACGGCAACGACGACGTGATCCTGGTCACCCCGAGCCTCGGCTCCCTGCAGGTCTGGTACGGCTCGCCCACCGGCCTGGCCACCACCCCGGGTTTCTCCACCAACCAGCTGACCTGGCTGAACACCGGAAGCCTCGGCAGCGACCGCGGCCTGTCCGTCGGTGACGTCAACGGCGACGGCGCCGCCGACATCGCCATCGGCGTCGCCGACGCCACCGTCTCCGGCAAGGCCGGCGCCGGCATGGTCGCGGTGATCCCCGGCTCCGCCAACGGCCCGGTGCTCACCGGCACGCAGTACATCACCCAGGACAGCCTCGGCTCCACCCCGGCCCCCACTCCCCCGCTCGTCGACCCCGTCGGCGAGCAGTCCAAGGCGGGCGACGGCTTCGGCTACAACGTCTCGATCATCGACGTGACCGGCGACGGCAAGGGCGAGGTCATCGTCGGCACCCCCGGCAAGAACGGCAACGTCGGCATGCTGGCCGTCCTGCGCGGCTCGGCCACCGGCGTCTCCGCCACCAACGCCCAGGTCGTCCACCCCGGCGGCGTCGGCATCACCTCCGCGACCCGCTTCGGCGTGTTCCTCCTGCGCTGAGACCGGCGCACCTCCTGACCCCGAAGAACGGCCGACGGGGGCCGCGAAGACATCTCGCGGACCCCTGAGGCGCCGCCCCGCGAACCGAGGACGGCCACCGAAGAGAACTCACCGGCTCTGGCCGGGCGCGCTCACATCAGGGTGCGGGCCGTCCAGAGTTCGGGGAAGACCTCCCGCCGCATGCTCCGCTCCAGCCAGCTCAGGCCGCTGGATCCGCCGGAGCCGGGCTTGGCGCCCATCGAGCGGCGTACCGCCATCAGGTGCCGGTAGCGCCAGTCGGAGAACTGCTCGGCCAGGTCGGTCAGCGTCTCGGCCAGCGGGGCGAGCGGCCCGGCGTAGACCTCGACCCAGACCGCCTCGACCTCGGCGCTTGGCTCGTACTCCGCGGCGAGGTCGCGTTCGAGCACCGAGGTGGGGATCGCGTGGCCCGCGCGGGCGAGCATGGCGAGCACCGAGTCGTAGAGGCTCGGCCGGTGCAGCGCCTCCACCAGCTCCCGGTGCGCCTCGGGGTTGCGGCGGTGCGGCCTGATGAGCGCCTCGGACTTGTTGCCGAGCAGGAACTCCACATGGCGGTAGAGCGCGGACTGGAAACCCGATCCCTCGCCGAGGGCGTCACGGAAGGTGTTGAACTGCGCCGGGGTCAGCCAGCTCAGCGCGGCCCAGGCGGCGTTGAGCGCCTCGAAGTGCCGTACCGTGCGCCTGATCGTCCACGTCGCGGCGTTGACGTCGTCCTCGTCGAGCTGCCGCTGGGCCAGACGCCACTCCGAGCGGAGCAGCCCGAAGTAGAGCTCCATCACCTGTGTGGTGACCAGGAACGCCAGTTCCTCCGGGGCGTCGGTGACGGTGTGCTGAAGATCATGAAGGGCGGCGGTGCCCACGTATTCGTCGTAGGGCGTGCCGGCTTCGAAGCCCAGCGTCGGCAGCCCGTCGTTGGCCTCCGCACGCGCCTTGCGGTCCTGCTCCGTGAGCTGCTTGATAGCGGTCATCGCTCCTCCTACGCCTGTACACCCCCATAGTGCTCCGTATCGGTCTGTACGAAAATAATGCAGGAAAGGTGATTATTGGGTTGTGCCTTCGGAACGGAAGGCATCAAGCAGATCAACTTACGGCATGACGGAGCGTGATCGTGGACGCGATGGACTGGGCACTGCTGGCCGAGTTGCAGCAGGACGCGCGACTGTCCTACAGCGAGCTCTCCCGGCGGGTGCACCTGTCCGCCCCGGCGGTGGCGGAGCGGGTACGGCGGCTGGAGGAGACCGGGGTGATCACCGGTTACCACGCCCGGGTCGACGCGTCACGGGCCGGGCGCGGGGTGGCCGCCCTGATCAGGATGTCGTGTTACGGCCCCCGCTGCGTGCTCCGCGACGAGCAGGCACTGGCCTGGCCGGAGATCCTTGAGGTGCACCGGGTGACCGGTGACGCCTGCTGCCTGCTGCGGGTCGTCACCTCCTCGATGACGACATTCGAGGAGATGATCGACCGGCTCGCTCCGTACGGTCACCCGTCGAGCATGATGGTGCTGTCCAGCCCCGTCCCCTGGCGCCCCCTGTCGTCCGGCTGAGACCCACCGCCGCGTCAGGTGACCTTGCCGTGCTCGGCGATCGCCCCGGCGGTGGCCCGCCAGATCGGCGACGCGGGGTCGATGACGTCGAAATGATCACCCGACATTTCGAGATATATCACCTGATCGTCTGACTCCTGAGCGGCTCGCGCGTAGCGACGGCTGAAGTCGACCAGGTCCAGGTCGTCCCCACCCCCCTGCACGATGAGCTGGGGCACTCCCAGCGGAAGTCGCTCCAGCGGCCCCGACCGCAGGTAGGTCTCGGGCACCTCGGCGGCGGATCCGCCGAGCGCCGCGGCGACCGCGCCGGAACTCATGTGCCTGCGGTCCCCCTCGGCCAGGTCGAGCACCCCCGCCAGGGAGACCGCCAGGGTGATCCGATGGTCGTCGGCGGCGGCGCGGAGGGCGAGCTGCCCGCCCGCGGAGTGGCCGATCACCACGAGCGGGCCGCGGGCGCCCTGTGCCGCGAGAGCGATGCCCCGGGCGACGTCCGCGGTGGTCGCGTCCCAGCCGTGCAGGTCGGGGCGGCGGTATTCGAGATTCCAGGCGGCGAACCCGCGCTCGGCGAGGTCGATGGCGAGCGCGTCCATCAGGTCCGCGCCCCAGATCGAGCGCCAGAAACCGCCGTGCAGCAGCACCGCGACGGGTGTCTGTCCGTCGGCCTCGGGCGAGGGCGCCTGCCCCGGGGTCCCGTACGGCGGCCGTATCTCCGCCCACTGGTCGGGGTGGTCACCGTAGGCGACCCGGTGCGCCGGTCGGCGCAGCCGGTGTACGGCGTGCCTGATCGCCCAGGTCAGCCCCCAGATCCCCCGCCCGTGCAGGTGGGTGCCCGACGCGCCGTCCGCCGCCCCGGGGAGCGGGGCCTCGGACTTCGTCAGGTCGAGCCAGACCGCCTCGGGATACTCGGCGAACAGGCCGCGGGCCCCCGGATCCGGACCCGGCATGACGACCAGGGCGCCGGGAGACTCCAGCGCCGCCCGGAAGCCCGGCAGGTCGGAGGTCATCGACACCGTCCCGCCGACCCCGAGGGCCGCGAACTCACGGTCGGCCACCTCGGTGAGCAGGCGGAGGTCCGCGACCAGGCCGGGGCCGGCGACCACGAGCACATGCAGATTCGAAGGAATCATCCGCCTATTCTGCCGCATTACTCCGTGATTACGGTCTGCGGATATACACCCGTATCAGCAGCTCCTCGGCGTCGCCCAGGCAGAGCTCCGCGGGGACCGCCGAGGCCGGGGCGAAGGCGGCGCAGGCCGACGCCGGAGTCACATGGCATCCTGGGCCTGGGCAGGCGCGAAGCGGTGCATATAAGATCATTAAATGATGGTATGTCCGCTTATTGGAATGATCTCTAGTCCTGGAACTCCCGAGAGGTTAGCGTCTGCGCATGCGCCACGTTGAGATCTCGGGCAAGAGACTCCGGTTGAGGGAAGTCACCATCGCGGACGTGGACGCCCTGCACGCGGTATACGGCGACCCCACTGCCACCGAGCACCTGCCGTTCGACCCCCGCACCCGCGAGGAGGTCGAAGAGTCGATCATCGAGGCGATGAAGTCCTCGGAGACCGAGCCCCGGCGTCTCTACGTACTGGCGGTGACCGACCTCGACGGCTGCGAGGCCTTCGGCGTCGCCAGGCTGCACATCGAGGCCGACCACCCGCACAGCGCGGAGATCGGCCTCGGGCTCCGCCCCGACCACTGGGGCCGGGGCATCGGCACCGACCTGATCCGGCTGATCCTCGCGTTCGGCTTCCGCGATCTGCGCCTGCACCGCATCTGGGGTGCCCGCTCCCCGGCCAACACCGCCGCCCAGCTGGCGATGCTGGTCGCCGGAATGGTCGAGGAGGGCCGGATCAGGCACCACGTCCGGGCCCGCGGAGCCTGGCGCGACTCCATCGTGCACTCGGCCCTGGAGGACGAATGGGAAGGTCACCGCGATGTCTGACCTCGGAGGATCCTCCGGTCGCGCACCGAAGGGAGACACCGATGATCCCGCGCACCCCACCTTTCATAATGTTGTGACGGAAATGCCGCCGTTTCCGGTCACGGGAAGAGTCAAATGGCCCTAGAGTCCGCGCATGTGAGTGAGAGTCCCATCCTCCCCGTACGAGGGCGCCCGGTACGGCCCTCCGGCAGGCACCGCAGGCCCGTGCCTTCCCAGCTCCCGCCCGAGGCGCCGGCACTGGTGCTGGCCACGCTCGGCGACGCCTCCGGCACCGCCGCGGAGCTCGCGGCCCTCATCCGGGTGGACAACCCGCAGATCCAGGTCAGACTGGCCGGGCTCGGCGAGGACGCCAAGGAGCTGACCTCCGAGCTGGAGTCAGCTGCCAGGGAACGGCCCGAGGACGCCACGGCCGCCATCGTGGTACCGCTGCTGACCGGCCCGCACCCGGTCGCGGACCGGCTGATCTCCATGGCTGTCGCGGCCAGCGGCGTGCCGGTGACGGTCACCGACCCGCTGGGGCCGCACCCGCTGCTCGCCGAGGCACTGCACATCCGGCTGTCGGAGAAGAGCCTGGCCCGGGCCGACCGGATGCGGCTGCTCAACGTCTCCAATCCGGTCGACACCCCGGTCGACGGGGTCATCCTCGCCACCGTCGGCGGAGAGAACGCGGTGGCGGAGGCACAGCCGACGGCCGTGCTGCTGGCCTCTCGGCTGACGCTGCCCGTCCTGGTCGCCTCGCTGGACAGCGCACCCACCGTAGCCGACGCCGCCGGGCGGCTCCGCGGCATCGGCGCCCAGCGGATCGCCCTGGCCCCGTGCGTCCTGGGTCCCGAGGCGGCCCCGGGGCTCGCGAGCGCGGCGGCCGAGGAGATCGGGGCCGAGTGCGCCGACCTCCTCGGCTCCCACGACCTGATCGCGGATCTGGCCGCCCGCGCCTACGGAAGCATCCTGTCGGCGGACTGAGCGACCCTAGGTGACGGATCCCCTCTGACGGGTAATGACCTGCGTAAGTTGTCAGAGGGGACAGATCATGCTGTACGGAAAAGAACATGTTGCGCGGTACCAGGCGACCGATGGTGCAGAAGGACACGAGTGGCAGGGCACCACCACCCTGATCCTTACCACCACCGGTCGCAGGAGCGGCGAACGGCACGACACGCCGCTCATCTACCAGCGCCACGGCGACGACTTCCTCGTGGTGGCCTCCAAGGGCGGCGCCGACAACCCTCCGCTGTGGTACCTCAATCTCCAGGCCGACCCCGAGGTCGGGGTCCAGGTACTGGGCGACCGCTTCACGGCCAGGGCGCGCACCGCCACCCCGGAGGAGAAGCCCGAACTCTGGCAGATCATGACGGCGGCCTGGCCCGCCTACGACGAGTACCAGACGAAGACCGGCCGGGAGATTCCGGTGGTCGTGCTGGAACGCGTCACCGCATGACCGGCGTTACGGCGACCGGCCGGGTTCCACCACGTTCGGTCGTGCCGACGCGCATCGCCCTGTGAGCTGGGACCGGGGTGAGAACCGGGTCAGGGCTCCAGCCAGACGTAACCCGCGAACCTGCCGGTCGTGCCCTCCCTGCGGTGCGAGAACAGGTCGGCGGTCTCGATGGTGCAGCGGGTGTCGTGGATGATCTCTCCGACACCCGCCCTGCCGAGCTGCGAGGTGATCGCGGCCCGCAGGTCCAGTGCCGGGGTGTCCCTGGAGGTGATCGACCACGCCTCGGGGAGGTGCACCGCGACCTCCTCGCGCAGCTCGGCCGGAACCTCGTAGCAGGTACCGCAGGCCATCGGGCCGATCAGGGCGGTCATCCTCGCCGGGTCCGCACCGCGCTTGGCCATCTCCTCGACCAGGGCCGTGACCACGCCGGACACGGTGCCGACCCTTCCTGAGTGCGCGGCCCCTACCAGGCCCGCCCGTGGCTCGGCCAGCAGGACGGGCGCGCAGTCGGCGCAGAGCGCGGCCAGGCCGAGACCCGGCACGTCGGTGCAGATCCCGTCCAGCGGCGGCGGATCGTCACCGAACGGCTCGCTGACGTAACGGACGTCGGCGCTGTGAACCTGCCGCATGAACACGACCCGTTCCAGGCCGAACTCGGCGGCCGTCCTGGCCCTGTTCGCCGCGACCGCGCCCGGTTCGTCACCGCACAGCCCTCCGAGGTTGCGGCTGCTGTACGGCTCGACGCTGACGCCACCATGACGATCGGTGATCCTCATCTGAAAGTTCACGGCCCGACCTTACTCGCCCAGGAACCTCGTTCCCCGGACGTTCGTTTCACAGGAACACAGATCCCCCGAGAGATTGCGAGCGTCATGGCGGAGGTTGTGTACGACCGCAAGGAGCAGTACCAGCAGATCGCGAGCGGTCTCATGCCCGGCGAGCAGATCATCGCGGTCTACGACGCCATCGGCACGGGCACCGGCTTCCTGGGGCTCACCGACAAGCGTGTGATCGTGCAGGACAAGTCGTTCGTCGGCAAGAGGATCGCCATCACCAGCATTCCCTACTCCAGGGTCTCAGCGGTGAGCGTGGTGAGCAACAAGTCGCTCGCCGGCTCCTTCTTCTCCTCCGGTGCCATCGCCATCCACGTGGGCACCCACACCTACGAGGTGGAGTTCCGGGGCGACAACAAGGCGCACCACGTGCACAACGTGATTCTGCACTTCATCGCCGCCTGAGGAATCCCTCACCTCCCGGCGGAAGCCGTCGTCCGGCCGTCCGCGACCCGCCGGTAGAGCTCCATGGTCCGCTCGGCGATGCGCTCCCAGGAGAAGTGCTCCACCGCGCGGAGGCGCCCGGCCTCGCCCATCCGGGCCGCGAGGGCCGGGTCGGCCAGCAGCCGGTTGACCCGCTCGGCGAGGTCGGCGGCGAAGACGCCGGGATCGTGCGAGGTGCCGTCGGCCGCCTGGTCGATCGGGACCAGCAGGCCGGTGGAGCCGTCGGCCACCACCTCGGGGATGCCACCGGTGGCGGTGGCCACGACCGCGGTCTCGCAGGCCATGGCCTCCAGGTTGACGATGCCCATCGGCTCGTAGACCGAGGGGCAGACGAACACCGTCGCGTGGGTGAGAATCTGGATCACTTCGGGGCGGGGCAGCATCTCCGAGATCCAGACGACGCCCTCACGATCGAGCCCGCGCACCAGTTCGGTCACCTCGGCGGCGATCTCCGGGGTGTCGGGCGCGCCCGCGCACAGCACCAGCTGAGCGTCGGGGTTGAAGTCACGGGCCGCGTGGAGCAGGTGGACGAGGCCCTTCTGCCGGGTGATGCGCCCGACGAAGACGACGTACGGCCGGCTCGGGTCGATGCCGTGCCGGACCAGGGCGTCGGTGCCGCGGTCGGGGGCGTACTCCCCGGTGTCGATCCCGTTGTGGATCACCGTGACCCTCTCCGGCGGGATCTCGGGGTAACTCGCCAGCACGTCGCGGCGCATCCCCTCCGAGACCGCGATGATCGCGTCGGCGCCTGCCAGCGCGCCGCGTTCGGCCCACGACGACAGCGTGTAACCACCGCCCAGTTGCTCGGCCTTCCACGGCCGCAGCGGCTCCAGGCTGTGCGTGGTCACCACGTGGGGCGTTCCGTACAGCATCTTGGCCACGTGGCCGGCGAAGTTGGCGTACCAGGTGTGGCTGTGGACCAGGTCCGCGCCCTCGCATCCGGCGGCCATCTCCAGGTCGACACCGAGCACCTGGAGCGCGGCGTTGGCCGCCTCCAGGCCGCCGGGCACCCGGTAGGCCGCGACGCCCTCCTCCTGCCGTGACGCTCCGAAGCAACGGACCCGGGTGTCGGCGAGCCTGCGCAGCTCCCGGGCGAGGTACTCAACGTGGACTCCCGCACCTCCGTACACGTCGGGGGGATATTCACGGGTCAGTAGATCCACTCGCATACGATTAGCCTAGTGTTTTCATCCCTGTTCATCAGGTTAAGGTCCACACATGAGAGTCCTCGCGATCGTGCTCGCCGGCGGAGAAGGTAAGAGGCTCATGCCTCTGACAGCTGATCGAGCGAAGCCCGCGGTGCCTTTCGGGGGGATATACAGGCTCGTCGACTTCGTACTGTCCAACCTGGCCAACGGTCACTACCTTCAGATCGTCGTGCTGACGCAGTACAAGAACCACAGTCTCGACCGGCATATCTCCCGAACCTGGCGCCTGTCGGCGATGCTCGGCAACTACGTCACCCCGGTCCCCGCCCAGCAGCGTCTCGGGCCACACTGGTTCTCCGGCTCCGCCGACGCGCTGTTCCAGAACCTGAACCTGATCTACGACGAGATGCCGGACCACGTCATCGTGTTCGGCGCCGACCACATCTACCGTATGGACCCGCGGCAGATGGTGGAGCAGCACATCGAGACCGGGGCCGACGTGACCGTGGCCGCGATCCGGCAGCCGCTCTCCCTGGCCGACCAGTTCGGGGTCATCGAGGCGGACCCGGCGGGGCGGCGGATCGTCGCGTTCCGCGAGAAGCCGAAGGACGCGGTGGGCCTGCCGGACGCGCCCGACCAGGTCTACGCGTCGATGGGCAACTACGTCTTCAAGACCCAGGCGATGATCGACGCACTCAGGGAGGACGCGCTCGACCCGACGAGCAAGCACGACCTGGGCGGCAACATCATCCCGATGATGGTGAAGTCGGGCAGCGCGGAGGTCTACGACTTCGCCGACAACATCGTGCCCGGCTCCACCGAGCGCGACCGGGGCTACTGGAGGGACGTCGGAACGCTCGACGCCTACTACGAGGCCCACATGGACCTCATCTCCGCGCATCCGGTCTTCAACCTCTACAACAATCACTGGCCCATCTACACCGGTCACGATCCGCTTCCCCCGGCCAAGTTCGTGCACAACGACGGCGACCGGGTGGGCCGGGCGATCGACTCCCTGGTCTCCTCGGGCGTGATCGTCTCCGGTGGGCTGGCGGAGCGCTCGATCCTCTCCCCCGGCGTGGTGCTGCACTCCCACTCCCAGGTCGAGGACTCGGTCCTGATGGGCAACGTGAAGGTGGGCCGGGGCGCCATCATCCGCAAGGCCATCATCGACAAGAACGTGATCATCCCGGACGGCGCCAGGATCGGCTTCGATCTCGAGTACGACCGCAGCCGGTTCGCGGTGACCAGGGGCGGCGTCGTCGTCATCGGCAAGAACGAGATCGTCGAACGCTGACCCGGCCCCGCCCGGTTCGGACGACGTCGACGGTCGGGCCAGGACGCGATCCCCACCATCCACGACCTCGGCCCTGACCCGGATCCGGGAGCGCCACAAGCCGTCGCCGACCGCTGGCGGCCTCACCACACCTGGACCGCGCCGGAGCCGCAGGTTGACAAGTCCCACCGCAACGGAGATCGTTTCCCCGGAATGGATCGGCCCTTCCTCGGGCCGGCAGCGGAAAGGTACGGTGACGTTGATCATCGGTGTGCCGCTCTTCGGTGTTCTCCTCCTGGCCGCAGGTGTTTTCTGGGCCCGCCGAAGCTATGTGGTGATCACCGTTGACGGAACGAGCATGACGCCGACCCTGACCGACGGCGACCGCGTCCTGGTGCGGCGGCGACGGCTCGATCAGGTGGGCCGGGGCGATGTCGTCGTGCTTGAGCCTCCGCTGGATCCTTCCGGTCGATACATGCCCGGGCCGTCCGGTCCGGACGGCCGACGCTGGAACATCAAACGGGTCACCGCGTTGCCCGGTGATCCGGTGCCGGCGGGGATCGCGGCCAATGCCGGCGTGGCTCAGGTGCCTTCCGGGGCGATGGTGGTTCTCGGTGACAACCCGGCGGGCAGTGTCGACTCCCGGCAACGTGGGTTCTTTCCCGCGGACCAGGTGCTCGGTGTCGCGCTGCGCCGGTTGGGGGGACCAGCCCTGTAGCCGACGCCGGCAAGGAAGGAATGACCTTGAGGTTTCGACTCCTTGGGCCGATGCGAATCGAGGTCGACGGTTCACCCGTACAGATCGCGGCACCGAAACAACGCACCGTCCTCGCCATGCTGCTCGCACATGCCGGGCACGTCGTCCCGGTCCGTTCACTGGTGGCGGAGGTGTGGGACGAACGACCACCCCACTCGGCGGTGGCGAACCTGCGCACCTACCTCATGCAGTTGCGCAGGCTGGTGACCCCCGCCGATGATCCGGCCGACGAGCAGCTGGTCACCACGGAGGCCGGCTACCTGCTGCGGGTCGAGCCGACCGAGTTCGATCTCTCCCAGTTCGAGGCGCTGTCCGCGCACGGTCGCCAGGCGCTGACCCGCCGGGACCTCGGCACCGCGCAGGACGCGTACGCCCGAGCCCTCGCACTGTGGCGAGGGACGGCGGCCGAGGACGTGCCGCTGGGGCCGACCATGCGGGAGGTGGTCGCCCGCCTCAGCGACCAGTATCTGAGCGCGGTGGAGGAGCACACGGAGATCCAGCTCATGCTGGGCGGGCACGCGACAGTGGTCAGGCGACTGCGCGAGCTGATCAGGCGACATCCGCTGCGGGAGCGGCTGTACAGCCAGCTGATGGTGGCGTTGTACCGGTGCGGCGACGTGGTCGGCGCGCTGGACGTGTTCGGGATGGCTCGCCGGACCCTGGCCGAGGAACTCGGGCTCGACCCCGGACCGGACCTGCGCCGGCTACACCAGGCGGTCCTGCGCAGGGACCCGGATCTGATGTCGCCGAGCAGGCCACCGACCGGCGGGAACCCGGCCAGACCTCCGACAGTCGCGGACGGGCGCCCCCGGCCACGTCAGCTGCCGCGGGAGCCGACGATGTTCGTCGGCCGGTCGGCCGAACTCGCCCGGATGCTCACCGTGCTGCGCGGCCACCCGGAGGCGGGTACCGCACCGCCGGTCCTGACGCTGCACGGCCCCGGCGGAGTCGGCAAGTCGACGCTGGCGCTGCGGGCGGCGTACGCCATGGCCGACCGCTACGCCGACGGCCAGCTCTACGTCGACCTGCAGGGATCGAGTCCAGGCCTGCCGCCATTGCAGCCCGCCGAGGTGCTCGGCCGTTTCCTACGGGCCCTGGGAGTGCCGCACGGCGACATCCCCGCGGCGCCGGCGGAAGCGGCCACCCATTACCAGTCTCTGCTGGCCGACCGGCGAGTCCTGATCGTTCTTGACAACGCCGTCGACGCCGCCCAGGTCGCGCCGTTGGTGCCGGCGGGCGGCGGCTGCGCGGCGCTGGTCACCAGCCGGGCGGCGCTGACCACCATGGAGGCCGTGCAGGTCGCCGTCGAGGTGCTCGACGAGGCGGACTCGGTGCGGATGCTCGCGCAGCTGGCGGGTCAGTCGCGAGTGACCGCCGAGGCCGAGGCGGCGGCCGGCATCACCCGCCGGTGCGGCTATCACCCACTCGCGTTGCGCATCGCCGGCGCCCGTCTGGCCGCCCGCCCCGATTGGTCGCTTGAGCGGTTCGGCGAGCGGCTGCGGAACCGGCAGCGTCGCCTGGACGAGTTGCAGGCCGCTGACCTGGCCATCCGATCCTGCTTTGAGATCAGCTACGAAACGCTGAGGAGCGGCGTGAGCGCGGCGGCGCGCGCCTTCCGGCTGTTCGGAGTGCTCGATGTGCCGGAGGTCAGCCTTGAGCTCGCCGCCGCGCTGCTCGACGTCGAGCTGAAGGTGGCCGAGGCGGCGCTCGACGAGCTGACGGAGGTTCGCCTGCTGGAGCCGGTCGGCGACGGGCGATTTCGCATGCACGACCTCCTCAGGCTGTTCGCCGCCGAGCTGGCCGTGGCCGAGGATCTGCCGGCTGATCGGGTACGGGCCGTCCGGCGCGCACTGGACTGGTACCTCGATCTGTGCCGGCAGGTGAGCGACCTGGTGGAACCGCACCTGCGGCCAAAAGCGGGCCCGCCGGACGGACGGGACACAGGCGTGGCCTTCCGGAGCCCTGCGGAGGCGGTGCAGTGGTTCGAAACCGAGGTGCCGTGCCTGGTCGCGGCCGTCACCCAGGCGACGACCGGGGAGCCCGAAGTCGCTCGCTTCGTCACCGATCTGATGCCGCTGGTCAGAGCTCGGGCGACGAAGTGCGGTCACTGGCGGGAGCTTGAGACCATGGCCCGGCTCGCCATCGAGGTGGCGCGGCGGCATGGTGACACGACCGGTGAGGCGTTCACACTGACGACGCTGGGGGTGGTGGAGTGGCGCACCGGCCGGATCGACGCCGCTCGCGACTGCCTGCACCGCGCCCTCGAACTCCGGCGCGACCTGGGCGACCAGGAGGCCGAAGGGCTGGCGCTGCACAACCTCGGCTGGCTGAGCATGCGCACCGGTGATCTCGATGACGCCCTCGACCACATCACCGCGGGGCTGCGGCTGATCGAGGCACATGGGTCGAACCGGGCCGGCATGGTCAGGCACAACCTGGGCGAAGTCCTGCTCCAGCTCGGCCGTTCGACAGAGGCAGCCGATTGCTTCGAACGGTGCCTGTCCGTCCGGAGGGCGGACCGTGACCTGTACGGGGAGAGCATCACCCTGGCCGCGCTCGGCCGTGCCTACTGCCTGCTCGATCGTCGCGGCGAGGCACTGGCCACGTTCGAGGACGCGCTGAGCCGCTGCCGGGAGACCGGTAACCGGGAGGACGAGTGGGAAGTGCTGCTCAGCAGGTCCGAGATCTGGCTACGGCACGGTGATCCCGCCGCGGCTGTGGCCGACCTGGCCCAGACGCTGGAGCTGACCGCTCAGGTCGGTGACACCTACGGCCAGGCCGCCGCCACTCGCCAGTTCGCCAGGGCGCGTGCCGCGCTGGGCGACTCGCATGCGGCAGCGGAGGACGCCCGCAGGGCCGAGGTCCTCTTCGCGATGCCCGGGATGCGGCGCGATCCGGTGCTGGAGATGCTGCTCACCGCCCGGTTATAGCTCGGCTGTATCGGCGGCTGTACGTCCCCAAAATAGCGTTTCGGCTGCCCACATCGCTCGATGAAGGACTGAATCCACATGAACGTTCTGGGAAAGCTCGGCGACCACCTCCTCGGAAAGCTGGTGCCGAAGGCGACCGCGAAGGCTGACGCCTCCTTCTGGCAGACCTGCTACTGCTACGGGACGACCAGATACGCCAAGCTCTGCTACGTCGTCGGCGGTACGACCGGCTGCGTGCAGGGCTGCGAGAAGCACGGAAAGTGCTGACCGAGCCGAACTTGTAGTCCGAGCATGTTTCGCGGATCCTCACCACACGGGGATCCGCGAAACACGCCGGACAGTACGACTCGTGAGACGGTGAAGATGCTCTATCTGATGATCGCATGCCAGGCGTTGCTGGCCGGCGTCTTCGTGATCGCGCTGGCGGGCAAGGTGCGCGGGCGGGCGGCGCTCGACGAGTACGTGGCCTCGATCGTGGCCCTCGGGATGTTCCCGCGCGCGAGGTCCGTGGCGGCGGCGTACGCCGTGCTGGGGGCGGAGGCCGTGGTGATCCTCGCACTCGTGCTGCCGTACACCCTGCTTTTGGGCTTCGCGGCGGCGACGGCGTTGCTCATCGTCCTGACCGTCGGTATCTCGGTCGCCCTGCGACGGGGGCGGCACACGCCGTGCCGGTGCTTCGGCGCTTCCGTCACCCCGCTGGGCCGGACACACGTGGTGCGCAATCTCGTTCTGACGGCGATCGGCTGCGTCGGACTGGCGGCCGGTGCCGCCGTCGGCGGCACCGGGCCCGCGGCGCACCCGGCCGGTGTCGCACTCGCGCTGGCCGCCGCCGCCGTGGGCGTCCTGATCGTGGTGCGCCTCGACGACCTGATGGGCCTGTTCACCACTTCCGGCTCGCCGCACTGATGTGCCTGCGCCTGACGTCCCTAAGTGAGGTTGTCCGATGACTTTCCTGATCGCCGCCGTCGTGCTGGTCGGCGTGCTCTGCGTCTTCGACCTGCTGCTCACCTTCGCGGTGCTGCGCCGCCTTCGCGAGCACACCGCCGAGCTGGCGCGCCTCGCCGGAGGGACGCGGTTCGCTCCTTACGACCCGGGAGTCCTGGTCGGACGTACCCTGCCCTGGACCGACACCGACACCGACGGTGTCGACCGGCCGCGACTCGTGGCGTTCTTCGACGTCAACTGCGACGCGTGCCACGAGCACGCGCCACAGTTCGCCGTCACGGCCCGCGCCCAGGCTGCCATGGCGGTCATCTCCGGTGCCGGTCCGAGGGCCGACGACCTTGTCCAGATGGTTGCCGACGTGTCGAGCGTCATCACGGCCGAACGCGCCGACAGCCTGGTGAAGGCGGTCGGCGTCGAAGCCTTCCCGACGTTCTTGCGCGTCGGCCCGGACGGCACGATCGTGGCGGCGCAGACGGAACTCACGACCCTCGCCGAGATGGCGTCGGCGAAATGACGGCATCCCTGGCCTCCGACGCGAAGCCAGGTGAGGGCCGGCTGCGGCGGCTGCTGCGAGCTGTCGGCACGGTGACGTCACTGTGCTGGCGGGCCGGACCCGGTCTGGCGGCGTCCCAGTTGGCGGTCACCGTCGTCGGCGGCCTGCTGCCCGTGGGGACCGTGTGGATGACGAAGCTTCTCATCGACGAGCTGGCGACCGGTCGCCCCGACCACGTACTGCTGCCGGTCAGCGGCCTCACCGCCATCGGGCTGGTCTCCGGTGTGCTGCCGCAGCTCATCATGTACCTGCGGGCCGAGTCGGAGCGCAGGCTGGATCGCCTGATGCAGGACCGCCTGTACACGGCGGTAAACGGATTCCAGGGCCTGTCGAGGTTCGAGAATCCGGCGTTTCTGGACGGGCTGCGCCTGGCCACCCAGGCTTCGGGAAGCACGTTGGCGCCCATCACCTCGGGTCTGTTCGACATCGGGCGCAATGCCATCACGCTGGTCAGTCTCTTGGCCGCCCTGGCCGTGCTGAGCCCGCTCATGGCGGGACTGGTGGCGCTGGCGGCGATTCCCGCCCTGGTCGCCCGGATGTCGCTGGAGAAGCGGCGGATGATGATGATCGCCGGGCAGTCCACGTCGATCCGGCGGCAGCTCTTCTACTCCTCCATGATCACCGACGTGCAGGCCGCGAAAGAGGTCCGGCTCTTCGGGCTGGGCGGCTTCCTCAAGGATCGGATGTTCGGAGAGCTGGCCACCGTCCAGGCCGGTGAGCGGCGGCTGGACCGGCGGGAGGCGCTCACCCAGTCGCTGCTCGCGACGCTCTCCGCCGCGGTCAGCGGCGTGGGGTTGATCTGGGCGGTGTACGCGGCGGTGGACGGCCGGTTGAGCCTCGGCGACGTGACCGCGTTCGCCGCCTCCGTGGCCGGAACGCAGGGTGCACTGATCTCGGTGGTGGAGAACGTGGCCAACGCCCGTCAGGCGCTGTCCCTGTTCGGTTACCACGAGCAGGTGACATCGCTGCCCGACGACCTGCCGCCGCCGCGTCGCTCCACGGAGGGGTCGGCCACCACGCTGCCCGCGCTGCGGCGGGGCATCGAACTGCGCGATGTGTGGTTTCGATACGACGAGAGCCACCCATGGGTGCTGAGGGGAGTCGACCTGACGATCCCGCACGGCACGTCGGTCGCGCTGGTAGGGCTCAACGGGGCCGGCAAGAGCACTTTGATCAAGCTGTTGTGCCGGTTCTACGATCCGTCCCGGGGATCGATCCTCTGGGACGGCGTGGACCTGCGCGCCGTACCACCTGCCGAACTGCGCGCCAGGATGGGCGTGCTCTTCCAGGACTACATGAGCTACGACCTGACCGCGGCGGAGAACATCGGGGTGGGGGAGATCGAGGCTCTGTCCGACCGCGCCAGGATCCAGGCCGCCGCCGGGATGGCGGACGTCCACGACATCGTCGAGGCGCTGCCCCGAGGCTACGACACGCTGCTGAGCCGGATTTTCTTCGGGGACGAGGAGGAGGACACGCAGACCGGGGTGCTGCTCTCCGGAGGCCAGTGGCAACGTCTGGCCCTGGCCCGCACGATGGTGCGCGAGCAGCGCGACCTGCTCATCCTCGACGAACCCAGCTCGGTTCTGGACGCGCAGGCCGAGTACGAGATGCACCGGCGGCTGCGCGAGCATCGCATGGGGCGCACCAGCCTGCTCGTGTCGCACCGGCTCGGTTCTGTCCGCGACGCGGACCTGATCGTCGTACTCGGCGACGGCCGGATCGTCGAGCGGGGAACGCACGACGACCTCATGGCCGCGGGCGGAGGATACTCCCAGCTGTTCGAGGTGCAGGCCAGGGGCTATCGCGAGGATGCCGGCGTTCAGTGACCGGCCCCCCCGAATGGCTCGCCAAGCAGATCACCCGCATGGGCGTTCCGACCATCGCCGCCGGGTCAGGAGTCATTGACGGAGTGAGTACTCACTCCGAATACTAGGTGCATGGAAACCACCGCCGCCCGGCGGCGCGCGCCGGGAATGAACCCGGAGCGGCGCCGCCAGATGATCGTGGCCGTCGCCCTCCCCCTGGTCGCCGAGTACGGCGCCGCGGTGACCACCGCCCAGATCGCCAGGGCCGCCGGAATCGGCGAGGCCACGATCTTCCGGGCGTTCACCGACAAGGACGAGTTGCTCGACGCCTGCATGGCCGAGGCGCTCCGCCCGGACCACGTGCTGGAACAGCTCGCCGCGATCCCGCTCGACCAACCGCTGGCCGGGCGTCTCGTCGAGGCCGCCGACGCGATGCGGGCGCACATGGCCCGGATCGGCACCGTCATCGCCGCCCTGCACGCCTCAGGGCGCCGCCCTCGCGACCGCCCCGGTGTGCGGCTTCCCTCTCGAGGCCCCGAGGCGGCGTCCCGGGCCCCTGCGGGCGCGCCCTCTCCGCCAAAGCAGGAGGCCGGAACGCCCGCCCCGAGCCGAGGGGAGGGAGATCCGTCACCGGAGCGCGAGGATGCGGCCCGGCTTGACCGGGAGTCCTCGTTCAGGGAGACCCACACGGCGCTGGCCGAGTTGTTCGAGCCCGAGCGCGACTCCCTCCGGCTGCCCCCGGAACGCCTGGCCGCGCTCTTCCTCGCCATGGTGTTCTCCAGCGCCCGCCAGCCGGAGGGCGCCCCCGAGCTGAGTGCCGACCTCGTCGACGTGTTCGTCCACGGCGCCCTGACCTGAGCCGACTCGCCGTGGGCCGGCCCGGTCCCGCTCGGCCTCATCCGCCCGGCCGACCCCCGGGGCCGCCGCTTCGGAGCGTCACGGCCGAAGGAGGGCGTCGCGGCCTACCGGGTGCCCGGCGGCCCCCCTGCCCACCCCGATCTCACCTGACCGCACCCCTCTGCCCCGTCCTCGGACGATCTCCGAAGACCCCACAGAAAGGCCCCGCAATGACGATCACGTTGAACCACACCATCGTGCCCGCGCTCGACAGGCAGGAGGCGGCCGACTTCTTCGCAGGCATCATGAACCTGGAGTGCCTGCCGCCCGCCGGGGCACACGGTCACTTCGCCCCGGTCCGGGTGAACGGGTCTCTCACCCTCGACTTCATGACCGTGGCAGACCCCGAAGGGCACCACCTGGCCTTCGACGTCGACCCGGCCACCTTCGACGGGATCCTCGCCCGGCTCAAGGACCGGGGCGTGCCGTACGGCAACCACCCCGCCCACCACGACAATGGGCGGATCGACCATCCACTCCGCCCGCGCGGCCTGTTCTTCGCGGACGAGACGGGCAACCTCTACGAGGTCATGTCCGACTGACCGCCACGCCCCGGGCCGGTCCAGGTGAAGCGGGGCGGACGACGTTCGAGGAAGGCCGCGACGCCCTCGGCGACCTCCTCACGCGCCTCCTTCTGCCACAGCAGGAAGCGCGCCTCGTCGGCGCGGCCGTCCACGATCTCCTTCGCGGCGGCCACCGTCAGCTGGGAGCGGCCGGCCAGGGTGCGGGCGAGGCCGTACACGCGCTCGGACAGCTCCGCTGCCGGCAGGACCTCGTCCACCAGGCCGGTGCGCAGGGCGCGGTCGGCACCGATGAGCTCCGCGGAGAAGAGCAGGAACTTGGCGGTGGACGGGCCGACGGCGGCGGTGAGGCGGCGGGTGGAGCTCGGCGGGTAGACGATGCCGAGCTTGGCGGGAGTGATGCCGAAACGGGCTCCCTCGGCGGCCAGGCGCAGGTCACAGGCGAGGGCGAGCTGGCAGCCGCCGCCCACGCAGAAGCCCTCGATCATCGCGATCACCGGTTTGGGGAACTCCGCCAGCGCCCGCTCCGCGGCGACTGTCGCCCCCGTGTCATCGCCGCTCTCGTCACCGTTGCCGGCGAGTTCGGCGATCTCCGAGATGTCGGCCCCGGAGCAGAAGGTACCTGCCGCCCCGGTGAGCACCAGCACCCGCACGGCCGGATCGTCCGCCAGCGGCGCGAGCAGCGCGGGCAGGGCCCGCCACATGGCCGCGCTCAGCGCGTTGCGCTTCTCTGGGCGGTTGATCCTCAACGTGGCGACATGCTGGTCGACGGACAGTTCAAAGCCTTCGGAGATCTGCACGGGATAGATTCTCCCGGTACGCTTCATGATCTTGTCGTCAGACCACCCCAAAGCATGAGAAACCACACGTTCGGCATCATTTGCCCCTTGCAGTGAGCACTCCTGTGCGCCACCGCGCCCGAACGGCCGCGGTGGCCGCGACGGGTGCCGCCGCGACCTCGGTATCCGAGACATCCGGAGGACTCTGCCCACCGGACATCGCGGGACGCCTCCGGACCGCACTCCCGACGCGGCCGGCCCAGGAAACCGGCCGCCTCAGGACGGAGCCGGCCGACCACCATCCTCATCGCCGGAACGTGCCGGCGCCGTCAGGCCGGTGAGCGTCCCGGGAAGGGTGGCGGGCAGGGGCGGATTCTCGACCCGGAAACGAGGCAGAGCCTGGGGGTACTTCTCGCGGACGAAGGCCACCAGGTGCTCGCGGATGTCGCACTTGAGGTCCCAGGCACTGGCGGAGTCGGCGGCGCTCATCAGGGCGCGCAACTCCAGCAGCCCGTTGGGAAGGGTGTCGGTGACCTGGAGGGTCCAGTCCTTCTGGTCCCAGAGCGGGTGCACGCGCAGGGCGTGGTAGAGCTCGGTGCGCAGTTCCTCGACCGGCACCGACCAGTCGACCCGGATGAACACGTGGCCGATCACCCTGCTGCTGTGCCGGGTCCAGTTCTCGAACGGGTTGGTCGTGAAGTAGGAGACGGGCAGGACCAGCCGGCGCTCGTCCCACAGCCGCAGCACCACGTAGGTCAGGCTGAGCTCCTCGATGCGGCCCCACTCGCCCTTCACCACGACGACGTCGTCCAGGCGGAGCGCGTCGCTGAAGGCCAGCTGAAGGCCGGCGAGCAGGTTGCCCAGTGTCGACTGGGCGGCGATGCCGACGACGACGCCGGCGATCCCGGCCGAGGCCAGCAGACCGGCGCCGAGCGCCCGCACCTGGGGGAAGGTGAAGAGCATCGCGCCCAGCGCCACCACGATGATCACCGCCGAGGCGACCCTGCGGACCAGGGTGATCTGGGTACGGATGCGGCGCGCCCTGCGGTTGCCCTCGCCCTGGACCGTGACCAGGCGGTCCAGGACCACGTCGGTGACGGCGTAGGCGGCCTGGATGACCAGCCAGGTAGCGCACCCGATCATCGCCACGCTGAGGCCGCGGTCGATCACCTGGCTGACTGAGCCCTCCGCCATACCGGGCTCGTAGGCGGTGTAGGCGGTCGCCACGGCGGCCATGGCGAACCCCGGCCAGGTGCAGCGGCTCACGACCGGACCGGCGAGCGCCCACTTCTCACCGATCAGCCGTGAGCGCAGCACCCTGCGCACCACCTCGACCGCCACGACTGCGGCGGCCACGGAAATGATCATGATGATCCAGCTGGACACTGACGACTGCCCCTTCGTCGCTCTCTTCCCCGGACCATCAGCCAATCAGAAGGACTCGTCGAAAGCGACATTCCCCTCGACGGCTATCTGGTAGGCCGAAACCCGCCGCTCGAAGAAGTTGGCCAGCTCCTGCACGTCCTGCAACTCCATGAACGCGAACGGGTTGGCCGTGCCGTACCGGACGGGCATCTGGAGCCTGACCAGCCGCTGGTCGGCCACGTACTCAAGGTAGCGCCGCATCTGCTCCACCCCCATTCCCGGCAGACCGTCGCCGCACAGGTCGGCCGCGAAGGCCAGTTCGGCCGCCACCGCCTCCTCGATCATCTGGGTGACCTGCTCGGTGAGCTTGTCGTCGAACAGGCCGGGCTCCTCGGCCCGCACGGTCTCCACGACGCCGAAGGCGAACTCCATGTGCATGGACTCATCACGGAAGACCCAGTTCGTCCCGGTGGCCAGGCCGCTGAGCAGCCCTCTGGCGCGGAACCAGTAGACGTAGGCGAAGGCCCCGTAGAAGAACAGACCCTCGATGCACGCCGCGAAGCAGATCAGGTTGAGCAGGAACGTCCGCCGGTCCTCCCTGGTCTCCAGCCGGGTCAGCCCGCCGAGCGAGTCGATCCAGCGGAAGCAGAACTCCGCCTTGTCGCGGATCGAGGGGATGTGCTCGACTGCGGCGAACGCCTTGACCCGCTCGTCGTGGTCGGGCAGGTAGGTGTCCAGCAGGGTCAGGTAGAACTGGACGTGCACCGCCTCCTCGAACAGCTGCCTGCTGAGATAGAGACGCGCCTCGGGGGCGTTGAGGTGCTGGTAGAGGTTGAGGACGAGGTTGTTGGCCACGATCGAGTCGCCGGTGGCGAAGAACGCCACGAGGCGGTTGATCAGGTGACGCTCCTCGGGCGTCATCCTCGCCAGGTCCGCCAGGTCGGAGGCGAGATCCACCTCCTCGACGGTCCAGGTGTTGCGGATCGCGGCCCGGTAGCGCTCGTAGAACTCGGGGTAGCGCATCGGCCGCAGGGTGAGATCCATGCCGGGGTCGAGCAACATCGGGAAAATGCCTTTCGGAGTGGCTGAGGGGTGACGGGGTGCCCTCGGGACGGGCCGCCGGCAGGCCTACTGGCAGGCGTCGCAGTACTCGGGGTTCTCCAGGGAGCAGGCGACGGCCTGGGGGTCGAGGACGGGGACGGGGACCTCCCCGGCCACCGGTGCCGCCACGGTGGCCTGCGCGATCCGGGTGGCCGGGCGCGAGCGCAGGTAGTAGGTGGTCTTCAGGCCCGACTTCCAGGCGTAGGCGTACATCGAGGAGAGCTTGCCGATGGTCGGCGTGGCCATGAACAGGTTCAGCGACTGCGACTGGTCGATGTACGGGGTGCGTGCGGCGGCCAGGTCGATCAGCGCCTTCTGCGGCAGCTCCCAGGCGGTCCGGTAGAGCAGCTTCAGGTCGGCGGGGATCTCGGGAATGTCCTGGACGGAGCCGTCGGCGCGCTTGATCGCGTCACGGATCCGCGAGGTCCACAGCCCCCGGGCCCGTAGGTCGGCGACGAGATAGCGGTTGACCTGGAGGAACTCACCCGAGAGGGTCTCGCGCTTGAAGATGTTGGAGACCTGCGGCTCGATGCACTCGTAGCAACCGGCGATGGAGGCGATCGTGGCCGTGGGCGCGATCGCGATCATCAGCGAGTTACGCAGCCCCGTTCCGGCGATCCGCTCCCTGAGCTCCGTCCACGCGGCCGACGTCGCGGCCCCGTAGTGGTCGGGGTGGAGCACCCCGGCGGCGGCCCTGGTCTCCCGGTACGAGGGGTGGCGGCCCCGCTCCACGGCCAGGTCCGAGGAGGTCCGGTAGGCGGCCAGCGCGATCTCCTCGGAGATCCGGGTGGACAGCTTCAGCGCCCGCGGCGAGTCGAACGGCAGCCGCAGCGTGAACAGCACGTCGGCCAGGCCCATCACGCCGAGCCCGATCGGGCGCCACCTCTGGTTGGCGGCCCGGGCCTCGGGGGTCGGGTAGAAGCCCAGGTCGATGGTGCGGTCGAGGAACCGCACGGCGGTGCGGACCGTCGCGCGCAGCCGCGCCCAGTCGATGCCCTCTCCGGAGTCCCCGGACAGGTGGGCGGCCAGGTTGATCGAGCCGAGGTTGCAGACCGCGGTCTCGGCGTCGCTGGTGACCTCGAGGATCTCGGTGCAGAGGTTCGACAGATGGATGACGTTTTCCGGCCTGGCCGTCTGGTTGGAGGTCCGGTTGGCCGCGTCCTTGAAGGTCATCCAGCCGTTGCCGGTCTGGGCGAGCGTGCGCATCATCCGGCCGTACAGGGTGCGGGCGGGGAGCTGCGCGGTGAACCGGCCCTCGGCCTCGGCGGCCCGGTAGGCGTCGTCGAACGCGGCGCCGTACAGGTCGGTGAGGTGCGGGACCTCCTTGGGGTCGAACAGTGACCACACGCCGTCGGCCTCGACCCGGCGCATGAACTCGTCGGGGATCCAGTTGGCCAGGTTCAGGTTGTGCGTGCGGCGGGCCTCCTCGCCGGTGTTGTCGCGCAGTTCGAGGAACTCCTCGATGTCGGCGTGCCAGGGCTCCAGGTAGACGCAGGCCGCGCCCTTGCGGCGGCCGCCCTGGTTGACCGCGGCGACGCTTGCGTCCAGGGTGCGCAGCCAGGGCACGATGCCGTTGGAATGGCCGTTGGTACCGCGGATCAGCGAGCCCCGCGAGCGGATCCGGCTCCAGGCGATCCCGATGCCCCCGGCGTACTTCGACAGCCGCGCGACCTGCCCGTAGCGCTCGTAGATGGCCTCCAGCTCGTCGCGGGGCGAGTCGAGCAGGAAGCACGAGGAGAGCTGGGGCCTGCGCGAGCCGGAGTTGAACAGCGTGGGCGAACTGGGCAGGTAGGACAGGGTGGCCATGAGCGCGTACAACTCGGCGGCCTCCTCGACGGTCTCGGACAGGCCGCAGGCCACCCGGAGGAAGAAGTGCTGCGGGCGCTCCAGCACCTTGCGGGTGCGCGGGTGACGCAGCAGGTAGCGGTCGTAGACGGTACGCAGCCCGAAGTACTCGAATCTGGCGTCGGCGTCCGGCTCGATGAGCGCGTCCAGGACCCCGGCGTGGGCGGCCACGAACTCCGCGAGCCCGTCGGCGATCAGCCCCGCCTCGTGCGTCGCGGCGACCGACTCGGAGAAGTCGCGGACGCCGTGCTCGGCGGCCTCGTCGGCGATCAGCTCGGCCAGCAGCGCGGCGGCGACCCTGGAGTTCTCGGGGTCGGTGATCACCCGGGCCGCCGCCTCGTCGATGGCCAGCCTGCGATCGACCGGCGCGTTCCCGGCGTTCTCCGCCGCGGTTCCCGCCGCGATCCCTGCTGCGGTCTCTGCCAAGGCCTGTGTCACGTGGTGTTCCTCGCTCGCTCTGACTTCCCCGTACGGCTCCGCCGGAGGGGCACGCGTCCGCGAGCGATCCCGGGCACGCCGGACCGCCTCGTTCCGCGGGCCCTCCCACGAGGCCCTGGACAATCACGTCACCGGCAGGTCTTCGGACTCACGGGCGCCCTGCGCATGCCTACCGGCCGTCGCTTCCCGGGCATGGTTCACCCAGTGCTCACATGACGGCTTTCGTTCCCGTTCACCGCTGCGGGGCAGTCCCGGAATCTCACCGGGTTCCCTCTTGCCTCGCCCCTCCCGGGGCGAACCAGCAACGAGCAGGATCCTACATCTAGGGGCGTCTGACGCAACTACCCCAACAAGTTGTGTCGGAGGACTTCAGTAGCCCGAGCTCGTGAAGCACCCCGCGGGTGCGGGCCGTCTCGGTGAAGAGCCACTGGCGGAAGTCGTCGCCGCTGAGGTAGACCCGGCTCCATCCATTGGCCGCGCACAGGGCGCGCCAGCGCGGCGCGGCGTCGATCCTGTCACACAGGGCGATCGCGGCGTCCCGATCCGTCTGGCTCATGCCCTTGGGTCCCAGCAGGCCGCACCAGTCGCTGTACTCCAGCCGGACCTCGACCTCCAGGAGCGTCGGCGCGTCGATCCCGTCGAGCCGACTGCCCGAGGAGACCACCAGGGGACGCAGGCGGCCCGCGGTGATCTCGGGCCGCAGGGCGCGGGCCGACCCCAGCAGGGCCGCCACCCGTCCGACCTGGAGCGCCTCGGCGGCATCCTCGGCGCCGAGGAACCCCGCGTACTCCAGCAACCGGGCGTCCACCCCGAGGCACTTGCCGATCATGCCGTAGAGCACGTGGTCGGAACCGCCCTCCGGCCGGCCGCCGACCGTCAGCACCGCCGGGTTGCGGCGCAGCTCCGCGGCGAAGTCCTCGAAGGTGCGCAGGCGGGAGTCCGAGGGGACGACCAGGACCGTCCAGTCGCCGACCAGGCGGGCGAGAGGGGTGGCGGCGTCCACCACCGCGGCGGTGTTGGCGATCTCCGCGGCCGTCACCATCGGCATCGCGGTGACGAGCAGCGTGCCCTCGTGCGTGAACGAGCCGCGTACGGCGCCGAACGCGTCACGCGGGATGGAACCCAGGGCTCCCGGCCGCTCGACGGCCATGGCGGAGCGCGCCAGTCCCGACAGGACCAGGACGGAGGCGAGCCTGCCCGCGATGCCGTCCCAGCCGTGGCCGTCGGCGGTGGGTTCGAGGATGCTCAGGCGGCCCACGGCCGAGTCGGCGGAGTCACCGTTCAGGTCGCAGCCCGCGACGACCATGGCACCCGCCACCAGCGCGAAAAACCTCCTACGGCGCATAAGCGCCCCTTCCCCCAAGAACCCCCTATACCATAGGTTACCCTCTTATCACTATCTGTTACAGGCCGGGGACGGCCACCACCGGCGGCCGCCCCGGGAGCCGTCTCACTCCACCGTGACGCTCTTGGCCAGGTTGCGGGGCTTGTCGACGTCCCGCCCCAGTGCCACGGCGGCATGGTAGGCGAAGAGCTGAAGCGGGATCGACAGCAGGATCGGGTCCAGCTCGGTCTCGTTCCTGGGCACCACGACGCAGTCGTCGGCCAGCTTGGGGTCGGCCGTGCGGTGACCGACCATGAGCACCCGGCCGCCCCGGGCGCGGATCTCACCCAGCGTGGTGAGGTTCTTGTCCAGCAGCTCGTCGTCGGGGACGATCGCCACGGTCGGCATGTCCGGGCCGATCAGCGCCAGCGGCCCGTGCTTGAGCTCGCTGGCCGGGTACGCCTCGGCGTGCACGTAGGAGATCTCCTTGAGCTTCTGCGCGCCCTCGCGGGCCACCGGATATCCCCGGACCCGGCCCACGAACATCATGCTCGGCGCCTCGGCGTACTTCTGCGCCAGCTCCTTGAGCCGCGGCTCCAGCGTCAGGATCTCCTTGATCTGGTCCGGCAGCCTCCGCAGGCCCTCGCAGATCCGGCGGCCGTCGGCGGGGGACAGGTCACGCACCCGGCCGAGGTGCAGCGCGAGCAGCGCGAAGGCCACGGCGGTCGAGGTGAACGCCTTCGTGCTCGCCACCGAGACCTCGGGACCCGCGTGCAGGTAGACGCCGCCGTCGCACTCACGGGCGATCGCGCTGCCCACGGTGTTGACGATGCCGAGCACCCGGCCACCCTTGCGCTTGAGCTCCTGGACGGCGGCGAGGGTGTCGTAGGTCTCCCCCGACTGGCTGATCGCCACATACAGGGTGTCCGCCTCCACCACCGGGCTGCGGTAACGGAACTCGCTGGCCGGCTCCGCGTCGGCCGGGATGCGCGCCAGCTCCTCGATGAGCTGCGCGCCGATCTGGCCCGAGTAGTACGCGGAACCACAGCCGATGATCTTCACCCGGCGGAACGAACGGGTCTCCCGCGCGTCCATGTTGAGGCCGCCCAGGTGGGCGATGTGGAAGCGGTCGTCCAGACGCCCGCGAAGCGTCCTGGCCACGGTGTCGGGCTGCTCGGAGATCTCCTTGAGCAGGTAGTGCTCGTAACCGCCCGTGTCGTAGTGCCCCGCCTCCCAGTCGACGGTCAGCGTCTCCTTGGCCGTCTCCCGCGCGTCGCTGGCGAAGGTGTTGAACCCGTCCGCCTTGAGCACGGCGATCTCGCCGTCCTCCAGGTGGACCACCTGGCGGGTGTAGCGGACCAGCGCGGCGACGTCCGACGCGGCGAACATCTCCTTCTCACCGATGCCCAGCACGATGGGGCTTCCGTTGCGGGCCACCACCACCTCGCCGGGGCGCTCGGAGTCGATCACCGCGATGCCGTACGTGCCGACGACCCGCTTGAGGGCGGTCCTGACGGCCTCCTCCAGGGAGTCGGCCTCCTTGACCGTACGGGCGATCAGGTGCGAGAGCACCTCGGTGTCGGTCTCCGACAGGAAGATCGCGCCGTCGGCCTCCAGCTTGGCGCGCAGCTCGTCGGCGTTCTCGATGATGCCGTTGTGCACGACGGCGATGCGCTCGTCGGTGGACAGATGAGGGTGGGCGTTGACGTCACTGGGCGCGCCGTGGGTGGCCCAGCGGGTATGGCCGATGCCCAGTCCGCCCTTGAACCGCGCGGGCACGACCGCCGCCAGGTCGGCCACCCGGCCCTTGACCTTGCGCATCTTCAGACCCTTGTTGGAGACCACCACCCCGGCCGAGTCGTAGCCCCGGTACTCAAGACGCTGCAGACCCTCCAGCAGGATGGGGGCCGCGTCCTTGGGCCCTACATAGGCCACGATTCCACACATGTAACCGTTCCTTATCCATAGACGATCCGGCGCAGCTGGCGCAGGGAGAGTTCGGGTGCCGCGACACGGCGTACCGCCAGCTCGGCGGCCAGCCTGGGGAAGATCTCGTCATTGACCAGCCCTCTCCCCTTGAGCTCCCCGTGACGCCGCCTGACGAACTCCTCAAGGGGTTCGGAGAAGTAGGCCAGCACGTCGGCGACGACTCGCGCCGCTTCGCCCGGGCCGAGGGCGCTCGTCCGGGTCAGGTGGGTGATCAGATCCTCATACGGATGCCGTGTCGTGGGCACAGAGCAGGACCATACGCATCCGGGAGAGAGCACACCAAGTTTCCTGCCCGATTTCGGGCAAAGAATCTCCACAATGCCGCAACCCCGCCACAACGCGCGACAATCGGCAATCTCTGATAACTCTAAGTAGCCATCAGAGGGGGAGGAACCATCATGCGCCGCCTACCGGGGATCACCGTCGTCGCCGCTCTCGCCGTACTGGTCTCGGCCGTCCCAGCACAGGCGGCACACCCGGGGGATCAGGTGACACGGCCTCGGAAGCGCCCGGCATCCACCACGACCGAGACCTCCCCCGGCGCTGTCGCCGGCACGCCGCCATCGGCGGGAACGGGTGCGCGGTCCGGCAGGCAGGCCGCCTTCGCGAAGGCGGCGCGGACGTACGGGGTGCCGGAGAGCGTACTGCTCGCGGTCTCCTACCTGGAGTCCCGCTGGGAGGGCCACCGCGGCCTGCCCAGCGTCTCCGCCGGCTACGGCCCGATGCATCTGGTCGACGGCCGGGCCAGGCCGGGCCGGCCGCACGGCGTCGGCGAGGACCCGCGCGGCGACGAGACCCGGCCGCGCGTGATCGCTCTTCCGCCCGTCGCGCCGGCCCCGCCCCAGGACACCCTGCGACGGGCCTCGGAACTGACCGGCCTGCCCCTCCGCCGGCTGCGCGAGGACCCCTCCGCCAACATCATGGGCGGTGCCGCGCTGCTCGCCGACTACCGGCGCCGCACCGGCGGGAGCCCCGGCACCGGCCCGGCGGGCTGGTACGACGCGGTGGCCCGCTATCCCGGCGTACCGGAAGAGGGCACCGTGGGAACGGAGGCGGCACGGTCCTTCGCCGACGAGGTCTACGCGACGATCCAGGCCGGTGCCGCGCGGGTGACCGACGACGGCGAACGGGTGGTGCTGCCCGCGACGCCGGGACTTTCCGCACCGCGGGCGCCACTCCCCGAACCGCCCGCTCCGATGGCACAGCGCCGCGCGCACGGCCCCACCCCCACCCCCGCACCCGTCACGGACATCGTCGTGAAACCCGCGACGGAGCCTGCCACGAAGATCGCCGCCGTGCTCGCCGCAGCCCCCTCCCCCCTGCCCACGGCGAGACCCGCGGTGGCACCCACAGTGGCCCCCACAGCGAGACCCACAGCGAAACCCACGGCGGCCCTCGCGGCGGCTCCCGTCGCGGAAGTCACTGCGGGGGCCACCGCGAGGGCCACTGCGGGAACCACTGCGGGGCCCGACTGCCCGAGGAACGTCTCCTGCGAGTGGCTCCCCGCCGTCTACCGGCGGCTCAAGGGCGGCGGCTACGGCAACCACGACCGCTCCGACGGTCCCCGGAAGATCGACTACATCGTGATCCACGACGGCGAGACGAGCTACGACGCGATGACCCGCCTGGTCAAGAACCCCGAATACCTGAGCTGGCACTTCACCATCCGCTCCAGCGACGGCCACATCGCCCAGCACCTACGGGCCAGGGACATCGGCTGGCACGCCGGAAACTGGTACGTCAACTCCCGCTCCATCGGCCTGGAGCACGAGGGCTACCTGGCCAGGGGCGGATCCTGGTTCACCGAGGCGATGTACCGGGCCTCGGCCAGACTGGTACGCCACCTCGCGGCCAAGTACGACGTCCCTCTCGACCGGGCGCACATCCTGGGGCACGACAACGTGCCGGGCACCACCCCGGAGACCGTGGGCGGCATGCACGACGACCCCGGCCCGTACTGGGACTGGAGCCACTACTTCGAACTGCTCGGCAGCCCGCTGCGCGCCTCCGGCGGTGACGCCGCGCGCTCGGTGCTGATCAAGCCCGACTACGGCACCAACAGCCCGAACTTCACCGGCTGTCCTGGAGGGTGCCGCAGCCTGGGCGCCTCCTCGGTCTGGCTGCACACCCGCCCCTCCCACACCGCGCCACTGGTCTCCGATATCGGCAAGCACCCCACCGGCGACTCCACGTACAGCGTCTACGACCACGCCGCCCGCGCCTCCAGCGGCCAGCGGTACGCGCTCGCCGAGCGCAGGGACGGCTGGACCGCGATCTGGTACCTCGGCCGGAAGGCGTGGTTCAGCGACCCCGCCGAGGCCCCCACCTCCCTGCCCGCGTCAGGCCCCCTGGTGACGCCCAGACCCGGCCGCTCCCCGATCAAGGTGTACGGCAGGGCCTATCCGAAGGCGCACGCCTACCCCGTGGGCGTCCCCGTGCAGCCCCTGACCCCGCTGCAGTACTCGATACCCGCCGGGCAGGTCTACAGCTCCGGCCCGACGACCCGTGCCTCGTACCTGCGGGCGGCCGCCTTCGATCCTGCCGAGCACCGCGTCGTCAGGGGCGAGATCCGCTACCGGCAGATCCAGTTCGGGCACCGGATCATGTTCGTCCGGGCCTCCGACGTCCAACCGGTCAGCAGGTGAAGATCTTCGTCAGACCCGATCTCTGCGCGCATCCGCCCCGCGGAGGCGCTAGAGTTTTCACGTGCCCCGGATTCGTCCCCGGGGAGCACGCGGAAGTGGCTCAGTGGTAGAGCATCACCTTGCCAAGGTGAGGGTCGCGGGTTCGAATCCCGTCTTCCGCTCCGGCAGGTCCTTTCAGGATCTGGCTGGTGGAGTGGCCGAGAGGCGAGGCAACGGCCTGCAAAGCCGTCTACACGGGTTCAAATCCCGTCTCCACCTCAGCGCACGACCTACGGACCCCCCGGGATCCGGTAGGGTTGTGCGAGCGCCGAGGGGAAACCCGAAGCGAAATGCGGAAGTGGCTCAGTGGTAGAGCATCACCTTGCCAAGGTGAGGGTCGCGGGTTCGAATCCCGTCTTCCGCTCTGGTGGTACCCGAGGACGATTAGCTCAGCGGGAGAGCGCTTCCCTGACACGGAAGAGGTCACAGGTTCAATCCCTGTATCGTCCACCGAGAAATCCCAGGCCCTCGGCCTGGGATTTTCTGTTTCCCAGTGCCGTGCCACCCGCACCGTGCCACCCGCGCGAGCGACAGGAGCGAGGCCCCGGCGTCCGGATCCCGCACGGCCCGCGGGTCAACCGCCGGGTCCCACCTCGTTGTTCGGCGCACCGTCGCCGCTGGTCGGCAGATCGCCGCGCTCCACCGGGCCGGGCAGCGGCGAGGGCGTCCCGGAACCGTCCGGGATCGCCTGCCGCGCTCCGGCCACGGCCGCCTTCAGCGCGGCCCGGTCGACCTCACCGACGCGGCCGTTCAACCGGATGAGGTGATCGGCTCGGACCGCCGTGTACTCATGGCGGCCCCCGCCCGAGCGGTACCAGCCCACCTCGTCACGCTCGCACCTCACCGGCGCCGACGGCGGGTCCGCGTCCATCAGCGGTGTGTCCGCGCACCGGGCGTCGCTGAACGTGCCGCGGTCGACCCTCAGCTGAACGCGCGCGCTCCCGGAGAAGTAGAAGGCTCCGAACCCGTCGTCCCCGATCACGCCGACCGACTGCTCGGCCAGCCGGTACCCCGGCAGATCCAGTGCGTAGATCAGCTCCGGAGCCGCTCCCTGCCGCCGCGCCTGATCCAGCACGCTCTGGCCGAGCGACGCCTCGGAACCGCAGCCGGACACCACCAGCCCGAGGACCGCGACGGAAACGAACCGTTCCTTCATTTTGATCACTTTGTCGTACCCGGTCCCCCTCCGACAACCTCGGCCTCGCGAGGTCCGCCGGAGCGCCCGGGAAAGGCCCTCCCCACCTGCTCTCACCCGGACTTCCCCGGTCGAACCCCGCCTGACGCGACCTCGGGTCCGGAACAATCATCACGATCACCTTTTTGGCCCGCGTCACCGGCGGGCAAAGAGGCACCAAAAGAGGCACCATGGGAGGACGCATAACCTGAAACACCGTTAATCGCTATGCTTTTGAAACGTGGCAAAGGGGGCGAGCCTGTGCAGCGCGTGGTAGTCGATCCTGAGGTGCCGAGGGACATCGCCGAACTCCTCCGTCGTAACGGGCCCCTGCTCTATCGCCTTCGCACCGGACGTGTCCCGAGGGGGGACGACGATCCCCGGGTTCCGGGAGTGCTCGTAGGGCTCTTCGGCGGCTCGGCGGCGGTCGCGGCGGCCGGATTGGCACTCGGCGCCGTCCCGATCCCGACGTCCGCGGCCGTGCTCACCCTGCTGGTCGGTTTCTACCTCCTCATCCTCACAGTGATCTACCTCGCCAGGAAGCCCTCACCCGCCGACTCCATCGAGCGGGTCCTGTACCAGCACTCCCTGCAGTGGCAGGGGCACTTCCTGATCCTGGAGGACTTCGACCACGACGCCAGAAACCTGCTCGGCCGGGTCCAGCGGGCGATCGACTTCATCGTGTGCTCCCGGGTCAACGCCATGGGCATGCTCGACAGCGTGCGCAACTCGGTGATGCTCCCCGCCGAGGAGTGGGAGATCGCCCGGCTGCTGACCAAGCTCTCCGCGCTGCGGGCCAGGCACCGCCACCTGGCCAGGGGCGGCAGGAGCCCCGAGGTGATCGCGGCCATGGCGCCGCTGGAGCGTGCCCTGGCCGCCAGCGAGGCCGCCGTGCTCGCGCGGGTGGAGTCCCTGGAACGCTACGCCCGGCACGTGTCCGACGCCGAGCGCGCCCTGCTCTCCCATGGACAGATCGAGGCCCTGCGAGCTCACCTGCCCGAGTACGAGCAGCTCGTCGCCGAGACCGGCGCGGCCAGGTTCTCCGCACCGGAGATCGGGCATCTCAGCGATGACGCCGACATGCTCCGGCGGGCGCTCCGCGAGAGCGTACGCTCGGCGCACGAGGCGTTCCGCCATCTCGACCGATGATGTGAGAACCTGACCGGATGGAGGGGCGAGCCTGTGCGGCGAGTGGTGGTCGATCCCGAGGTGCCCGCCCGGACCGCCGATCTCTTCCGCCAGCACGCATCGATGTTGTCGCGCATCCGCGCCGGCTGGAGCCCCGAGCCCGCTGAGCCCGCCTCCCGGCTGCCCGTCCGTTTCCTGTGGTCCGGAGGGGCGATGTCGGCGCTCCTGCTGGCCTGCCTGCTCTTCCTCGCGGACGCCGGGCAGCTGTTCTTCTTCGTGCTCGCCCTGCTCGCCCTCGTGGTCCTCGTCGGTTTCCTCACCGCCCGCGAGCCGCTGGAGCTGGAGGCGATCGAGCACGACCTGTATCGCGAGGCCCGCTGGTACGAGGGCCGCTACCTGCTGCCCGCCGAGGACTTCGACTACAACGCCGGCCAGCTGCTCGAACGGGCCCAGCAGGCGATCGACTTCATCCTGCGCTCCCGGGTCAACGCCATGGGCATGCTCGACGACGTACGCAACGCGGTGATGCTCCCCTCGCAGGAATGGGAGATCGCCCAGCTGCTGAGCAAGCTCTCCGCACTGCGCAACGAGCATCACGAGTTCGCCTACGGCGGCAGCACGCCGGAGGTGGCCGCGGCCATGGCGCCGCTGGAGCGTGCCCTGGCCGCCAGCGAGGCCGCCGTGCTCGCGCGGGTGGAGGCCCTGGAACGCTACGCGGGCCACGTGTCCGACGCCGAGCGGGCGCTACGCGCCCACGAGCAGATCGAGATACTCCGCTCACGGCTTCCCCGCTATGAGGAACTCCTGGCGGAGTCGGGCGCGGACGCCTTCGCCGTACCGGAGATAGGGAAGCTGACCGAGGACGCCGGCCACCTGGAGCAGGCGCTGCGCGACAGTGTCCGTTCGGCGCACGAGGCCTTCCGCCACCTCGACCGCTCTGCCGCCGACGGGGCCGCCGACAGCGCCGCCAACGGAGCCGCCAACGGGGCCGCCGGCCCCTCGACCGCTCCGAGCGGGCCTGTCCATCCCCCGAACTCCGGAGAGGAACCTTCGGCTCCCTGAAGACGGATCTTCCCTCCCCGGGCGGACCGGCCCTTGTCATGCACCGCGAAGAAGACGAGGATAGCTCGCGTTCTTTGGAGGTAGCATGCGGATCCGCCTGGACACAACCCTCGGCGTGGTCGTGCTGGTCGACGTGTTACGGGTCTTCCTGCCCTCGTTGATCACGCTCTTCGGCCGGGCGGGAAGCACTCCCGCGGAGATGATGGGCTTGTACGCCCTCTCCTGGTTCGTCCTGGCCTTCCTGACCGTCCCGCTGGCCAGGCTCGTCCAGCCGCGGCTGATCGCCCTCGGTGCCGGATGCCTGCTGCTCCTGGCCCGGCTGGCGCTCCAGCTGACCGGGGGCGGGGACCCGCAGCTGTACGTGGCCAGCCTCGGCCTGCTGGCCGGCCTGGTCTGGCTGGTGGCGACCGCGATGGGCGGCCGGGACGCCCGGCCCGTGATGGCCGGGGTGATCGCCGGCCTGGCGGCCTCCACGGTGATCCACGCGGCGCTGGACGGCATCGACCTGATGTGGCGGCCTGGAGCGATCCCGTGGGCGCTGCTGGCTGTGGAACTCGGACTCTTCGGTCTGTTCCTGATCCGGGCGGAACTCCCGGACGAGGAGTACTCCGGCGCCCCCCGTGCCTGGCTGGCCATCGGCCCCGCCCTGCTGCTCTGGGGTCTCTACACAGGCAACACCGCGCACGCCCAGGCGGCGACCGTATCCGCCCAGCAGGCCGCCGCCGTGATCGTGGCGGCGTTCGCGGTGGTGTCGGCGGCGCCCGCCGCGCTGCCGGTGCTGCGCCGCCCGCTCCCGCCCGCCATCGCCCTGGTGGCCTCGGCGGTGGCGTTCACCCTGGGCAGGGCCACCGTGGACGGCGTCCACGGTGTGGCACCCGGCTGGACGATCGCCGCGCAGATCATCGGCCAGCTCGCGCTCGGCGCCTGTCTGGCGCACGCCGCGACGACCTTCGGCCCGGACAGGGCGGCGCGGCGGGGCCTGGCCGCGGCAGGAGGCATGCTGCTGTTCGTCGTGTTCGTCTTCGGTTACTACGCCGCCTACGACCTCTACCTTTCCAACCAGTGGGTGCCGGTCGGCGCGGCGCTCGTCGTCGCGGTCCTGGGTCTGGCGGGCGGCACGGGTCTGCCGCGCCGCTCCTACGACCGGCGGTTCGCGGCGACCACCGTGGCCGCGGTCGCGCTGGTGGCGGCCGTGCCCCTCTGGCAGGGGGAGCAGCCTCGCTGGGAGGCACCGCGTGACGGGCTGCGGGTCGCGGCCTACAACATCAGGATGGGGTACGGCGAGTCCGGCAGGCTCTCCCTGGAGCAGCAGGCCGACGCGCTCAGGGAGTTGCGGCCGCACGTGGTGGTGCTGAGCGAGGCCGACCGGGGCTGGCTGCTCAACGGCGGCCACGACGGGGTGCGGCTGATCGCCGAGCGGCTGGGCATGCACTACATCTGGGCCCCGGCGACCGACGAGGTGTGGGGCGACGCCCTGCTCACCACGCTGCCGATCACCTCGATAAGAAACCACGTGCTGGTCCAGGGCGGACCGACCGGCGCGCAGGCGCTGGAGGTCGGGCTGCGCTGGCAGGGCGGGGACATCACCGTGATCGGCACCCACCTGCAGCCTCCGCCGGGCTGGCGCGAGCTCGACCAGGTCGAGCAGCTCGGCGGGATCGTCAGGGAGGCCTTCAGGGGCGGCGCCCCGGTGGTCGTGGCCGGCGATCTCAACCTTCAGCCCGGGGACCGGGCCTGGGAGGTGCTGACCGGCGCGGGCCTGACCGACCCCCTCGCCCCGGCCAGGCCGTTCAACACCGTTCCGTCCCGGGGACACTCGGTCGAGCAGATCGACCATGTGCTCGTCACCCCGGGTTTCACCGGAAAGGACCAGGTCAACCCCGATGTCCCGCATTCCGACCACCGCCCGATAGCGGTCACCCTGGTCGCCGGGCCTTGATCGGGTTCCGCTGGGTAGTGTCGGGTGCATGACAGGACGACCTGTACTGATCTTCGACGGCGACTGCGCTTTCTGCACGACGAGCGTCAGGTTCGCCGAGCGCCGCATCGGGGTTCGCGCCCTGGTCGTCCCCTGGCAGTTCACCGACCTTCCGGCGCTGGGCGTGACACGCGAACGGGCCGAGCGCGAGGTGCTCTGGGTCCAGGACGGCGGTGTGCACGGCGGGGCGCAGGCGGTGGCCATGCTGCTGATCGCCGCCGGTCTCCCGTGGAGCCCGCTGGGGTTCGCGCTGCGGGTCCCGCCGTTGCGCTGGGCGGCCCAGGGGCTCTACCGCCTGATCGCCGGCAACCGGCACCGCCTGCCCGGCGGCACCCCCGCCTGCGCCATGCCTCCGGACCGCCGATGAAGGGCGTCCTGCTCACCGGGTTCGAGCCGCTCGACGGCGGCGGCAACCCGTCGTGGGAGGCGATCGCCCTGGTACCCGGGGTGCGGACCGCGCTGCTCCCCTGCCGGTTCGGCGAGATGCTCGAGCAGTTGCGCGCGGCGGTGGCCGAGCACGATCCTGCGGTGGTCGTGTGCGTCGGGCAGGCCAGAGGACGGCCGGACGTGACCGTGGAGCGGGTGGCCGTCAACCTCGACGACGCGTGCGTCCCGGACGGCGCCGGGCGGCAGCCGATCGACGAGCCGGTGGTACGCGGCGGCCCTGCCGCCTACTTCGCCACGCTGCCGGTGAAGGCGTGCGTGGCGGCGGCGCGGGCGGTCGGGGTGCCCGCGAGCGTCTCGCAGAGCGCCGGCACGTTCCTGTGCAACCACCTCTTCTACGGCCTGATGCACCTGATCGCCACCGAGCGGCCGGGGGTCCGCGGAGGTTTCGTGCACCTGCCGTACAGCCCCGAGCAGGTCCTCGGCGAGGCCAGGCCCTCCATGCCCGTCTCGGTGTCCGCCCAGGCGCTCACGGCGATCGTGACCACCGCCGTCTCCGTCTCGCTGGGCGGTGATCTCCGCCTGGTCGGTGGCTCCCTGCACTGACCGGGCGCCCCGCGTCGGGGCCGTCCGCTCCTTTCGTCCCCGTTCCGGGGAAAGGCGGCCCGCCGCTCAGAGCGGCACGCCGTACACCACCCGGCGGCCCGCGAACTCGGTCACGCTCCACAGCGTCTTCTTGTCGCGGACGCAGGTGAGGTCCTCAGGCCCCACCGGGTAGGGCCGTCTGCGCACCGTGTCGCCGACCACGACCAGGGTGCCGTTCCCCGCGGCGCCCGCGGTCTGGCTGAGGTACCAGGTGCCGTTGTAGGAGAGCGCACCCTGGACCTTGCTCACGGGGAGCGCGTAGGCGTCCACGGCCTGGACGACGCCGCCGGCGGGGGCGTTCGGTGCCCCCTGCGCGGTCAGCGACCAGCGGGCCACCCGTCCGACCGTGCCCGCCGTGTCGACGTACTCGCCACAGATCAGGGTGTGGGGGGTGGTGCTGCGGTCGACGGCGGTGTAGGAGAAGCGCACCGTGCCGCTGGTGGTGGTCCAGGCGTCGGTCTGCGGCATCACGTACCGGTAGCCGAACGCCTCGTACCTGCCGTCCTTCCTGCCGATCTCGGCCGTGCCCTCCCCGTTGACCTCGAAGATCTGCCGGGTGTCGAACACCCGCAGGCCCCGCGTGGTGTCGGCGACGTACAGCAGGCCGCCGTACCAGGCGACGCCGCCGGCGTGGATGTTGATCGGCGCGATGTTCCCGTCGGCGGCGACCCGCACCAGCAGGACGTGCCGGTAGCGGAGCGTCGCGGTGTTCAGGAAGGTCAGGCGCACGCCCCGCTCGGCCCCCGACGTCGGCGAGTGGTACCAGCTCACCACGAACGTGTTCCCGCCGATCCCGGCGTCGGAGGCGGAGGTCAGGCCCTGGGGGTACCACTCCCTGGTGACGTTGTCGTCCGCGTTGAAGCAGTACCAGTCAACGGGTTTGGGAGTCATCTTGGCGAACGCCCCGGCACCGGTCGATCCCTTTCTGGCCGCGACGCGATTGGCCTTGGCCAGCACGGTGTCGAGGGAGACCCGTTGGAGTTCCTTCTCCAGGACCTTGATCCCGGCCACGAGGCCGCCGGCGTCCCGTTTCAACCCGAACGGCTCCGCCGGTGCGGCCTTCATCTGACTCATGTGGGGGTCTCCTTGTCCGGTCTCGCCAGGATCGGCGGATCAAGATACGGAGTTCATGAGTATGCCTTTACTCAAATCCCTTTTGTAGTTAAAAGGGCCAGGTGTGGACGGGCTCCCCGGTCCGTGACAGTTCCCGGTACCGGCTCACCAGGCGCGCCCGCGCCGCCTGGTCGCCCCCCATGCCCGCCAGCGCCTTCCGCTGCCAGATCGCACCGGTACGGCGGCGCGTGACGCGTTCCCGCACGATGTCCAGCGCCCACCGGATCTCGCCCGGCTCCACGCCCATCCTTCCGAGACCGGCCTCGGCGACCGGCAGCAGGTCCAGGGCGAGCCGCCAGGCCGGGACCTCCTCGCGCAGGCCGGGCCAGCTCAGCGGTGCGTCCAGGCCGTGGATCGCGCCTCGGTAGAAGTTGCGGTAGGCCCCGGCGAAGGGGAACTCCTCCACCGGATGGAGGGCCAGGGCCGCGGTCAGCCCGAGCAGGAACGCGCTGTTGGCCGCCATGTCCGCCGCGCTCGGCCCCGCGGGCAGAGCGCGCATCTCCACCCGAAGATGGCCGCCGCCGACCGGGTCGTAGACCGGCCGGTTCCACTGCCACACGGTGCCCTGGTGGAGCCGGAGCTCGGCCAGTTTCGGGACGCCGCCCTCGGGCACCTCCTCCGGCACCGAGCTCATCGGCAGCACCGGTTCGTAGTCCCGGACGCATGTCTCGAACAGCTCCTCGACGCTCCGCGCCCAGCAGGAGCCGAACGCCACCCGCCGGACCCTGCGGTCGAGCCGCTCGACGTCCCGGTCGTCGGCGGCCTCCTCGAACAGCGCGATCCTCGTCTCCTCCCAGAGCTGCCTGCCCAGGAAGGCGGGTGAGTTGCCACTGACCGCGAGGACCGGGCCGATGGCCAGCTGGGCGGCGTTGTAGACGCGGGCGAAGTCGGCGGGAGGCGTGCGGAGATGGACCTGCCAGGAGGTGTTGGCGCTCTCCAGGATCACCCCCTTGACCTCCAGCTCCAGCAGCTCGACCCCCTCGATGCGCACCCGGAACGGCTCCGTGCGCAGCCGCCGCATGCCCCTGGCCAGCGCCCGGTAGCGACCCTCACAGCTCAGCGCCTCGTGGGTGAAGTCGAACTCGCTCAGTGAGGGCAGGATCCCGATCACCACGACCTGCCCGCCCTGCGTCTCGGCCGCCGTGTCCACCACGGCCATGATCTCCCGCATCTCGCGCATCATGGCGGTGAACGGCCGCCCGGCGATCGGCAGCGGGGTCAGGTTGGCCTCCAGGTTGAACCTGCCCAGCTCCAGCGTGAGCCGGTCGTCGGCGGCGACCGCCTGCACCTCCTGGTTGCGGGGCAGCGGGCGGCCATCGGGCGTTATGAGGAACATCTCCAGCTCAGCCCCGATCGTCACGGGACCGGCCCCGAAACCGGGCCGCGCGAGCACCTCGCGGAGAGTGCCGAGCTGCTCCGCCAATCTCTCCCCGAAGCGGATGAACTCCACCTCGGAGTAACAGTCCTTGTCGACTTTCTGCCCCATCACACCGTCCGATCAGTTGGTCCTCGTGCTCCCCCCTCTCTCCCAGCTTGCGCCTTCTAATCAGGGCTTTCGTCACAGCCCTCCGCAGACGAGGACGCGCGGCACGTCCGGGGCCCCTTGCCGCGTCTCCCCTGGCTTCCCACGATGCCTCGCGGACGCCGGGAAGGGAACCGGCCGGGGCCTGATTGAGTAGTGTCAGGTTCGACTGGGGCCGAGAGGCGGCGGCCGGTGGCCGGAAGAGAGTGTGCACGGGTGCGAGCGGTGGTCTTCGACGACTTTGGAGCCGAGCTTGAGGTTCGGGAGGTGCCCGCCCCCGAGCCCCCGCCCGGCGGAGCGGTGATCCGGGTGGAGGCCACCGGACTCTGCCGGAGCGACTGGCACGGCTGGCAGGGCCACGACCCGGACATCCGGGTCCTTCCCCACGTGCCGGGGCACGAGCTTGCCGGGGTGGTCGAGACGGTGGGCGCGGGCGTCGCCTCGTGGCGGCCCGGCGACCGGGTGACCGTCCCGTTCGTCTGCGCCTGCGGTTCCTGCGCGGCGTGCGCGGCCGGCGAGCAGCAGGTCTGCGAGCGTCAGACCCAGCCGGGGTTCACCCACTGGGGTTCCTTCGCCGAGTACGTGGCGATCGATCACGCGGACGTGAACCTGGTGCGGCTCCCCGAGGAGATGAGCTTCGGCACCGCCGCGAGCCTGGGCTGCCGCTTCGCCACCGCCTACCGGGCCGTGAACGCCGTGGGCCAGGTGCGGCCCGGCGAGTGGGTGGCCGTGCACGGCTGCGGCGGTGTGGGCCTGTCCGCCATCATGATCGCGGCCGCGGCCGGGGCCAGGGTGATCGCCGTGGACGTCTCCGCGGGCGCCCTGGAGATGGCCGGCGCGTTCGGCGCCACTGCCTGCGTCAATGCCGCCCCGGCCGAGGCCGACGTCCCCGCCCGGGTCGTGGAGCTCACCTCGGGGGGCGCCCACGTCTCCATCGACGCGCTCGGCAGCCCCGAGACATGCGCGACGTCGATCGAGAGCCTGCGCCGCCGGGGACGCCACGTCCAGATCGGCCTGCTGCCGGGGCTCACCGCGCTCCCGATGGGCCGGGTGATCGGCTACGAGCTCGAACTTCTCGGTAGCCACGGCATGGCCGCGCGCGCCTACCCGGCGATGCTGGCGGCCGTCGCCGACGGCACCCTCCGCCCGGACGCACTGGTCACCCGTTCCATCGGCCTCCAGGAGGCGGGAGGCGCGCTCGCCTCGATCGGATCCGTCCCCGGCGTCACAATGATCATTCCGTCCCTGCGCTGACGGCGCGGGCCGTGAGCCAAAAGAGAACACGTTTCAGTTTTTTGTTGACCAAAACCTGGACACGTGTCTAGTTTGGGGGCCCGGTTCGGCGAAGGACACGACGTGACAGTGCTGCCCGACCGGCGCACCCGGCGGCCACGTCCCGTTCGCCGTTGAACCGGCTCGCGGCGGCCCGGCGCACCCGGCCGCGCCACAACTGATCCACAGGTTACTTCCAAGAGGCCACCCCCAGACTGTGCGCACTCAACAAAAGGAGAACCTGTGAAGATCGCACTGGTCACCGGGGCCGGGCGGGGCATCGGCCGGGAGATCGCCCGGCAGCTCGCCGAGCGCGGGATGACCGTGTTCGCCGGGGTCCGCGACGAGAGCCACGCTCCCGAGGGCACCCGTCCCGTACTGCTCGACGTCACCGACCCGGCGGCGGCCGCGAGCGCGGCCAAGATCGTCGGTGAGGGGTTCGGGCGGCTGGACGTACTGGTCAACAATGCCGCGACCTGCGGTGACTTCGGCGTGGCCCCGGCGGAGGTGACCGCCGAGCACATGCGGGTCACCTACGAGGTGGGCGTCTTCGGGGTCGTCACCGTCACCCACGCGATGATCCCGCTGCTGCGGGCGTCCGGCGAGGCCAGGATCGTCAACATGACGACCCGGCTGGCCTCGGTCGGCCTCACCTCCGCCGGGGACGACCTCAACGTCGCGTGGCCGATGCTGGCCTACAACTCGGCCAAGAGCGCGCTCAACGCGCTCACCGTGCTCTACGCCAACGAGTTGCGCGGGTCCGGGATCCTGGTCAACGCCGTCGATCCCGGCCACTGCGCCACCGACCTGACCGGCCACACCGGAACCCGTACGGCGGCCGAGGGCGCGGCGGTGGCCGTACGGATGGCGACCCTCGGCGACGACGGCCCGACCGGCACGTTCAGCTCGCAGGAGGGTCCCATCCCCTGGTAGACGGACCCACCGATGGCGACGGCCGGGGAGAGCACCGGCCGTCGCCGGCCGGGTGAAACCCGGGTCTCCGGCAAAAGCGGCACACACCATCAATGGCCGGCCTGTCCTTTCATTCAATGAGGCCTGATAAAAAATCCTCCTCCCCGAAGAACAGGACGCAGCGCGACGACCAGCCAAAACGGGGCAGCCACAGAGATTTAAATGCTCATATAAACGGTTAAGACGGTGATAGCGTCGTTAACCATGCGTCCAGAAGACCTCGCCCTGCTCAACGTGCCCGGCAGCGTCACCCTCCATGGCGATCTCCTTCTCGTCGACGTGGCCCGGCCCGATCTGGAGGCCGACGCCTACTCCGGGAGCCTGTGGCGGGTGCCGCAGGACGGCCCGCCCGTCCGGTTCACCTTCGGCGAGCGCGACAGCGCGCCGCGCATCTCCCCCGACGGCGCCTGGGTCGCCTTCCTGCGCGCCGGCGACGGCAGCCCGCAACTGCACGTGATGCCCACCGGCGGCGGTGAGGGCCGACCGGTCACCGACCTGCCGCTGGGCGCGGGCGTCCCGGTCTGGGCACCGGACTCGCGCCGGATCGCGTTCGTCGCCCGGGTCGCCGAACCGGGCCGGTACGGCACCGAGGAGGGCGTGGGCGCCGAGGCCGAGGCGCCGCGCCGGATCACCGGGTTCCGCTACCGGACCGAGGGAATCGGCTTCACCCTCGACCGGCGGCAGAGCCTGTTCGTGGTCAACGCCCTCGCGGACATCCCGGTGCCGGTACGGCTGACCGAGGGACCCTACGACGTCGAGTCCCCCTGCTGGACACCGGACGGCGAGCACGTGCTGATCTCGGCCCCCCGCGACCTCGACGGTGAGAGCCTGCACACGGACGTGTACGCCGTCCCGGCCGGCGGGGGCGCCCCGATCCTCGCGGTGCGCAGCGACGGCTCCGCCGAGCATCCCGTCGCCCTGCCCGGTGGGGAGGTGCTCTACCTCGGCACGGAGTTCTCCGGACTCGACGCGGTGGCCCGCAACGTCGGCCTCTACCACGCGCCACTGCGGATCGCCGGCGAGACAGTGGCCGGGACGGCGGCCGGGACCCGGCTGACCGAGGAGGAGTCGGTGGACTGCGAGCCACTGCCTCCCGTACCGCTGCGAGACGGCGTCCTGGTCGCGGTGCGGGTGCGCGGCGCGGTCGAGCTGCGGCTGGTCCCCTCCGGCGCCCTCGACACGCCGCTGGAGAAACTCGTCCCGATCCTGGGCGAGCGGGCGGGCGTCAGGTCCTTCACCTCCTGCGGCGAGCAGGTGGTCGCGGTGGTGTCCACCCCCGCGAGCCCCGGCGAGGTGGTCACCCCTGACGGGCCGCTGACGGACTTCTCCGGCACCCTCGCCGGGATCAGCCCGCTGCTGGAGATCACCGCCGTCTCCGCCGACGGCTACCCGGTCCACGGCTGGCTGGCCCTGCCCGAGGGCGAAGGCCCGCATCCCGTTCTGCTGAACGTGCACGGCGGCCCGTTCCACCAGCACGGATGGGCCTTCCTGGACGAGACCCAGGTCTACGCGGGCGCCGGGTACGCGGTGGTCCTGCCGAACCCGCGCGGCTCCTCCGGATACGGACAGGCGCACGGCCGGTCGGTGATCGGCGCGCTGGGCACCGTGGACGCCGACGACGTGCTGGCCCTGCTCGACGCCGCGCTGGAGCGACCCGAGTGCGACGCCGGACGGGTGGGCGTGATGGGCGGCTCCTACGGCGGTTTCATGACGAGCTGGCTGGCCGCCCGGCACGGGGACCGGTTCCGAGCCGCCTGGAGCGAGCGTGCGGTCAACGCCTGGGACTCCTTCACCGGCTCCTCCGACATCGGCTGGTTCTTCGCCGAGGCCTACTGCGGTCCCGACATCGAGACACAGCGCGCGATGAGCCCGCTCTACCACGCCGATCGGATCACGCTGCCGTTCGCCGTGGTCCACTCCGAGGAGGACATCCGCTGCCCGGTCGAGCAGGCACAGCGGATGTTCGTCGCGCTGCGTCGCAACGGCACCCCCGCCGAGTTCCTGCTCTTCCCCGGCGAGGGACACGAGCTCAGCCGCGGCGGGCGCCCGAAGCACCGCCTGCAGCGCTTCGAGGCGGTGCTGGAGTGGTGGTCTCGCCACCTGTCCTGACCGGACTGCTCCCCGGCGATGAGACGCCGGGGATTTCCGCCGCACCGTTCCTCCCGTGTCGAATGCCCGGTACGGCAACAAAGCGGGCGCGGTGCGCGTCCAACGGACCATGAAACATTCCATCGGCGCCGGACTGCTCGCCGCCACCTCGGCGCTGGCCATGCTGGCGGCCGCGACCGCGTGCGCCCCGCCCGCCTCCCGCCCCCTGGGCGCCGCCCCGGCTGCCGGCAGCGCTCCCGCGAGCTTCTCCCCCGCACGAGGCGCCACCCCCGCGTCTCCAAGCTCCGCCCCCGCGCGCCCCGCCGTCGCCGTCCAGGCCGCGGGCCTGCGGGTGGCGGACAGCGGCACCGCCGGGCGCTGCCGCACCGAGGCGCTCGCGGCGCGCGTCGGCAGGGTGGACGCCGGAGCGGGACAGCGTTACGCGCCGCTGGTGTTCACCAACACCTCCACCGGGACCTGCTGGGTGTACGGCTTCGTCGGCCTGATCATGATCGACGGCAGCGGCGACGCGATGCGTACCAGGACGCGCAGGGAGAACGTCCAGCCCCGGCGGATCACCCTGCGCCCCGGAGCGAGCGCGCACGCCAGGCTGCACTGGAGCGAGGTGCCCGGCGGGAGCCGGTCGTGCCCGGCGTCCGCACGGCTGATGATCATCCCGCCGGACGAGGTGGCGCACCTGGAGATTCCGTTCAAGGCGGCCGTCTGCGACGACGGCCGCCTTGACGTGACCCCGATGGCCTCCGGGGCGCGCCTTTAGCTCCTCGAACCGGGTCCGGGCCTGTTTCCCGGACCCCGCCTCGCTCCGGCCGCCGCGCCCCGGCCGGAGCGGACCGGCGGCGTGCCGGAGCGGTCGGCGGTACGCCTAGGGACGTCTCCGGTAGACCTGGGTTTCGATGTCCACCCCGATCTCACATTCCACGCCGAAGTAGTGGTCGCGCGCCTCCCGGAAGCTCTCCTCGATACCGTGCTGCGACTGTACGAAGGAGAGCAGGCTCCACGCCTCCTCCCTGCCGAGCCGGATCTCATCGGGACCGAACCCCGGCTCGGCGTCCACCACGTAGCCGAGCGCGGTGGAGAAACGCCGGACGGGCTGGAAGCCGAACTCCGCGGCACGCTCAGGGAGATCGTTGAGGATCGTACGGTCGGCGGCGTAGTCACGGTCGTAGGTCTCGAGCATGCGGCGGACCACATCGGGGCCGCGGAAGGCCGCGTCGTTGACGTCGACCACGTACAGCAGCCCGCCGGGCCGCAGCACCCGGCGCATTTCGAGCAGGGCCAGGTCCGGACTGCGCAGGTGGACGAAGAGGAAGCTCGCCGTGACCACGTCGTGCGACGCGTCCGCCTCACCGGTGGCGTACGCGGTGCCCTGGCGGAACGTGAGGCCGGGGAAGTTCGAGCAGGCCCTGGCGAGCAACTGGGGAGCCGGTTCGACTCCCCGCACGTCGTATCCGGCGAACGGGCCCTCCTCGGTGACCGCGGCCAGGTAGTCTCCGGGCCCACTGCCGACGTCGAGCAGCGACGCGGGCGCGGGCGGGAAGGGCGTCGAGGCCAGGCGTGGCCGCTGCTCGGCGAGTACCAACCGGCCCTGTGCGCTCAGCCGCGGCGCCTCCTCCTGCAGGGACAGCAGGTCCAGGTAGAAGTTCTCCGCGCCGAGGCGCTCCACCGCCAGCAGGTCACCGCGGCCCTCGTCGGCGAGAAACCGGACCAGCGAGGGAATCGCCAGCCGCTCGTCACCGGACGGCGACTCCCAGGTCAGCTCCCGATGCCTGAGGTAGAACCCCTCCAGGGCCTCTCCGCCCTCCACGGTCATCACCGTGACCGCGTCGTCGCCCGAGCCGACCTCACCGCGCACCACGAAGTCCCGCTTCGCGTACCGATCGAGGAGGTGGTCATACTGGCTCGGCCGGACGATGAGGAAGAACCGGGACGGGCGGAGCGACTCGCAGAGCTGCCGCACCATCGAGTTGGCGATCCGCGTGCTGATCAGGCGGCCCCGGTGGGTCTGGAGCGCCACCCGCTTGCCGATCTCGACGGTCGGCCCGTCCAGGTCGGGCAACTCCAGGGCGGCCAACCCCGGCGCTCCGGGGCGGTAGACGTACGCGGAGATGGCGGCCACGATCTTCCCCCCGGACAGGGCGCACAGGTGAAGACCCTCCGGGTCGCTGTCGTGGTGCACCCTCTCCTCGCTCCACCCCAGCTCGGACATGAACACCCGCCGCCGGAGGTCAAGGATCTCCTCGGCGGCCTCTTCCCACTTCAGCCAGCGGACCTCGATGTCACTTCCGTTGTGCATGCTCAAAGACCTCTCAGTGGATGCGTCCGAACCGCTCACACGAGCTGGAGGCGTCCGGCGGCGGGTCGACCGGGGGTCCGGGAACCCCGAGATCGTGACTGCCGGTGAGGACGTCGCCACATCGTGAAAAGAACCAGGAGAGTAGGGGCGGACGGTTCACCGCCGGGCATGGCCAGGACCACGCCGGGGGCGGTTCACGTCTGCCGGGCAGGCCGTCAGCCGCAATATAGGTTGGCGGACTTGTGACTTTCTTGGTGTTCGGCCGGACGACACGGCACGCCCCGCAGGAGCGGTGAGCGCGCCTCAGCCCACGATCCCCGGCAGGATCACCTCGTCGAGCACGACCGAGGCGGTCGGCTGATCGGGCCTGTCGTACTGGCCTGCGGTGACGGCGACCACGAGGTCCAGCGCGGGCGCCACGTAGATCCGCTGACCGCCGTTGCCGAACCCGCCCGTCCAGGTGTCTCCCACGTACCACTGGTAGCCGTAGTGGAACCCCTCGTCGATCCGTACCCGCGGACGCAGGGCCTCCGCCAGCCAGGACTCGGGCACGATGCCGGCGCCCCCGGCGAGCACGAGCCGTCCGATCGCGAGGAGACCACGAGGGGTCAGTCGCAGCCCCGAGGCCGCCAGGGCCACCCCGTCCTCACCGGCCGACCACTCGGAACGCTCGATCTGCAGCGGCTCGAAGAGCCTGGCACGCGCGTACTCCTTCAGTGCCACTCCCGTGCCCTTCTCAATGAGCCGCCCCAGCAGCGCCGAGGCGCCCCCGCAGTAGGACCATCGGACGCCGGGCTCCTCCACGATCGGCTGTCTCAGGGTGTAGTGGAAGCGGTCGGGGGCCGACTCCATCGCGATCTCGCTGTTGGCCGTACTGGTGTAGGGGACGTTCTCGTTCCACTCCAGACCGAGCGTCATGGTGAGCGCGTGCTCGACGGTCAGCGCAGCGCGCCGGGGGTCCGCCGCGAGGTCCGGATACTCGGGGAAGTTCCTTAGCAACGGCTCGTGCGGCTTCGGCACCCGGCCGTCGGCCAGGGCGATGCCGTACAGGAGGCCGACGACACTCTTGGTGACCGAGCGGATGTCGTGGAGCGTGTCGGGGGTGAAGCGCACGTGGCCGAGGGGCTCGTTCAATCTGAAGTCCTCACCTTCGCCGTAGTGCTCGATGACCACCTGGCCGTGGTGGACGGCGACGACGGCGTGGAGGTCGGGCACCCGGTTCCGCTCGATGGCACGGGCGAGGCGATCGGCGATCATATGGCTGCTCATGATCTCGTTCTAGCCCTATCTCCGATTCGGGGACAACCTGACCGGAGAAGGTCGGCGGGGTCCCTCAACGGAGCTGCCGGAGATGAGCGGCCGAACCCCGCGCCGACCGTCACGCTCATTTTCCGCGATCGGTGCAGCCCGTGTCAGACCATGGCCTCGGACAAGGGTTTGCGGACCAGGTCGGGGACCTCGGCGTCGGCGGCGGCGTAGCCGATCGGGAACAGGATGTAGGGCCGCTCGTTGCCCGGCCGTCCGCAGATGCCGGTCAGGAACGCCATCGGGTTCGGAGTGTGGGTGAGCGTGGACAGGCCCATCGCGTGCAGGGCCGCGATGAAGAACCCGCAGGCGATGCCGACGCTCTCGTTGACGTAGTAGTGCTTGACCCTGGTTCCGTCGGGGCGTACGCCGTACTTCTCCGCGAAACAGACCACCAGCCACGGCACCGTTTCGAGGTAGCCCTTGTCGGAGCCGGTCTCCAGGTGGGCCAGGGCCGTACGCCACTCCGGGGGCAGCCGTCCGCCCTCGTAGTTCTGCCGCTCCTCGATCTCGGCCGCCTCCCTGATCCGCCTCCTGGTCTCCGGGTCGCCGATCACGACGAACTTCCACGGCTGCTGATGGGCTCCCGAGGGTGCGGTGTTCGCCGTCCTGACGGCCAGCTCGACGCACTCGCGCGGCACCGGTTCGTCGCTGAAGAAGCGCACACTCCGGCGCAGGTCCATATGTTCGTAGAACTCCCGGCCCCGCGTCACCATCTCGGCCTCGGGATAACGCACGGGCCGGTACGGAATGAATGGATGGGAATGTTCCCGTGCCACGATCGCCTCCATGGTTGACATATATGCAGGCGTAGTCTGAATTATGGTTATAAGCAGGGCAACACAGCGACCGATTCACTGGCAGATTGTCAGTGCCGGGCACGCCCCGCACTCCGGAGGTGGACAGATTGGCAGCTCGGAGGAACGGCCTGGACGAGCTCGACCGTAAGGTGCTCCATCTGATCAGGGAGCGCCCCCGGACCGGCCTGCTGGAGATCGCCCGCCTCCTCGGCGTCGCCCGGGGCACCGTCCAGGCCCGCCTGGACCGGATGATCGCCGACGGCGTGATCACCGACTTCGGCCCCAACCTGTCTCCGCACGCCCTCGGCTATCCGGTGCAGGCCTTCACCACCCTTGAGGTGGAGCAGGCCTCCCGCGCCGACATCTCCAGCGCCCTCACAGCGATCCCCGAAGTCCTCGAAGCGCACATCGTCACCGGCCCCGGCGACGTCTGGTGCCGCATCGCCGGACGCGACCACGAGCACATCCAGCAGGTCATCGACCAGACCCTGGCCATCCCCGGAGTGCGGCGGAGCAGCACGGTGATCACCCTGTCCACCGTGGTCCCCCACCGGGTCCAGCCACTGGCCGACGGCCGCTGAACGGAACACGCCGGACCCCGACAGCGTGCACGCCGTCGTACCGGCCCGCCCTGAGCGTGCCTTGAGGATCGAGGTGGGGACCGCACCGCAGGACAGGCGAGGGCGGGAGCCGGTGAAGTCGGCGGTCGTATCGTGGGGCCCAGGGTTGTGAAGATCTGGAGGTTCGACATGGAGTACGTGCGCCTGGGGTCCACCGGTATGAAGGTGTCGAGGGTCTGCCTCGGCATGATGAGTTACGGCGATCCCGCCAAGTGGGGCGAGTGGGTACTCGACGAGGCCGCCGCCGAGCCGATCGTGCGCCGGGCGGTCGAGGCGGGGATCACCTTCTTCGACACCGCCGACGTCTACTCGCTGGGCAGCAGCGAGGAGGTCACCGGCCGGCTGCTGAGCAGGCTCTTCGCCGACCGGGACGACTATGTGCTGGCCACCAAGGTGTGCATGCCGATGGGCAAGGGGGTCAACGACCGCGGCCTGTCGCGCAAGCACATCCTCTCCTCGATCGACGCCTCGCTGCGCCGGCTGGGCACCGACTACGTGGACCTCTACCAGATCCACCGCTGGGACCCGGAAACCCCGATCGAGGAGACCATGGAGGCCCTGCACGACGTGGTCCGCGCGGGCAAGGCCCGCTACATCGGCGCCTCCAGCATGTACGCCTGGCAGTTCGCCAAGGCCCAGCACGTCGCCGAGGTCCACGGCTGGACGAGGTTCGTCTCGATGCAGAATCACCACAACAAGTACTTCACTTCCCGCAGGATGACATTTCTTGCCGCGTGACTCCGACAGTCCCATGATCGACAAGGTGTGAGACGCCCGTTGAGCTGCCCATTCGCTCCGGAAGACGTCCCCTGCCGATCGCCCCTAAGTCTTAACGATCTTGCGCTAGACACGTCTCGGCGAGGATTTTCATTACACGGTCAAGGCAGTCCGCCTGCGGCGGCCTACTCGCGCCAGGCGGCCGCTTGGCCCGACATGCCGCTCTCCAGTCGGTCCAGGCCAGCGCAATTCACCTATAGCCCAAAATGGCACTTGATCTAGTTCTTATATATTCGAGTCACTGGGAAATGACACTCGCCCGTCTCGTTTGCGTGCCGCTTCTTTCGGCGCAACAGTTCGTCTAAGGCAATGTGTCCATCAAGAACCCACATTATATCGGCTCCATCCACGGTCATGAACGAAGTTCTACGCCGATATTCTTCAATAGCGTCTGCAGACAAGCCGTTGATGCTAATTATGAGACCCAGGGCATTCTTCCCCCTGCGCTTAACTTTTGCATCAAACGCATCCGCCTTTTCTCTACTCAGTCTATTCTTGGTCCATTTTGCCTCAACTATATAATCGTCGGTATCAAAACTAAAAGCCCCATCTATCTGCTCTGTTTTTAGTTCATAGTTGAGTCTCGGATCAAGATCAAAGAGCGCGAAAAGTGAATTAAGGAACCCCTCGAATGCATAGCCCCGCCGACGCGCATCCTCCATAGAGTGCATCTGGATAAACTCTTCTCGCAGCTCACTCAGTTCATCAGAGAACCTGCGCTGCAAGTCGTTCTGCGTCTTTATCGCCGAGAGTTCAGCAGCATGCTTAACTCGCTCACTGATCAAATTCTCATACACGGAGATATGAATCATAAGGTCCGCAGAAGCATTCTTCGCCTTCGGGAGCCACTTATCGGCATCCTCAAGGCTTTCTATCTCAGGAAAGCGCTCCATGTGAGCCAACTCAATCATGAGCTGAATGGTCGCAGGCTGATAGACGTCTTCCCTTTCTCGCAAACGATCAACTAAATCGTCCGCTACTATCCTTTTCTTCTGATTAAAGTCAATATCGCGCAATATCTCCAGGTTTTCCCGAAGGGCATCCCGAAGGTACTTTTCTAGCGTCGACTTATACCAAAAGGAATAGGAAAGCGCGTTCCGAAGAGCCTGATAAGCCGTGCCCGAAATTCGCTTACCGGGGACGCCAGTCACCAATGTCCTCCGAGGGGGAAGCTGCGAAGACGCTAAGTATACCCACCCTCCCAAGCACCCCAAGCACACCGTAGTGGACAACAACGCTCGGAGACGTCGGACGGTCTTCGCACGTATCTACCATAGGGATTGATATGCATATATCCCACAAATAGGCCATATGCCCCTAGTGGATGATCAAGTACGGCAGCGCTTCGCGCCGTTGCGCGGCGGGGCGTGCCCGCCCCCGCCGCGCGGACATCGGGACCGGGCATGCGGCGTGGACGCCGGTCCCGTCCCGCGCCCGCCCGGCGGAAACGGGCAGACCCCGCCGCCCGCCGCACCAGCCGCCCGCCGTACCGAACACCGCGCCGACCGTGAACGCACTGCCGCCCGCTCCGACCACCGGCCCAACCGCTACGCGGCCCCTACGGGGTCCTTCGGATTGCGCCGGCCGCTCCGCTCGTGTTCATAGGGAACGCTCGAATGGTGGGAGTAACACCTCTGTTGGGTCGGACCGGGGCGCGGTGTCAGCCTTGCGACTGGTCCGTTTCCCCGGCCCGCCCGCCGAACCGGGCGTGCTCGTCTCCAAGCACCCG